>JAKACS010000307.1 GCA_021821235.1 Bacillota bacterium | reverse complement strand
GTTCGATCCTCTGCCAATTGCCCGCCAGTTGGCGCCATGCTTGCGAATGATTTCCATTGCCTTCTGTAAATTTTCAAGCGATGACGGTTCAATGAAAATATCGGCTGGTCCACCGATTTTAATCGTTGTATATGGAGCAAGTGGCTCATTTATCTTAATTTTTCCTATATTTGCATTTTGCAAGTCGTTTAACAAGTTGTTCATTAAAGACCCTCCTACTTTTTCTAAAAACGGAGCTATCCTATCTTATGCAGCAAAATAGATATGGGCTACTGCTGTTTTTTGCCGGCAAGCTGCTGCATTAAGCGAAACAGCCGTTCAGCTGAATCCGGTACACCCAATTTTAGCGCCTCGTCTTTCATCTGTTTTTGTTTTTCTTTGTCAAGCAAAATAGCATCAATGAAGTTGACAAGATTTTTAGCTGTCAGATCTTTTTCTAAAAGCAAGACGGCTGCACCGCGCTCGCTAAGAGAGCGGGCATTTTTCTCCTGGTGGTTGTTGGTTACATAGGGACTTGGGATCAAAATGCTTGGAACACCAAGTGATGTCAGCTCAGCAATTGTTGTTGCTCCGGCCCTCGAAACAACAAGATTGGATCCGGCCAGAACTTCCGGCATGTTATGGATAAACGGTTTGATCACGACATTTCCAGGATTGCCGATCAAATCGGCTTCCTTTTTTACCGTTTCATAATGAACATCGCCCGTTACATATAAAACTTGATAAGGTTTGTTGGCAAAATCAGAAAGCGACTTGACAACAGCCTCATTAATTGGTCTTGCTCCCCGACTGCCGCCGAAAATCAGCACGGTTGGCAATGTGGTGCTAAGGCCTGCAGACAACCGCCCGCGAATTCCATCCTTTCCAGTGACCTCCGATGCGCGCGGATTGCCTGTGAAGACAACCTTGGAGCTTGGAAAATATTCTTTCGCTTCATCAAAGCAGATCGCAATTTTATCGACATAGCGGCTTAAAAATTTATTGGTTAAACCGGGAACACTGTTCTGCTCATGAATAATTGTGGGAATCCGCAGTTTGCTCGCAGCGTACACAACAGGTCCGCAAACGTATCCGCCTGTGCCAATGACAATATCGGGCTTGAATTCCTTTAAAATACGCGAGCTGTCTCTTGTTCCTTTTATAAACCGAAAAATCGTTTTAATATTTTCAAAAGAAAGCTTCCGTTTAAATCCCGTAATATGTATGGAACGAAACGGGAAGTTTTCCCGCGGAACGATTTGGCTTTCCAATCCTTTTTTTGTTCCTATGTATAAAAATTCAGCATCGTTTGATTTTTCTTTTATTTCTCTTAGGAGGGCAAGCGCCGGATAAATATGGCCCCCGGTTCCGCCACCACTAATCACGATTTTCAATTTCTGCACCCCATTAAATCATAAAATTGTCTTGCCGATAAGCTCACAAATGGATGACCTAACCATTCTACTATAACGACCGGATTGAAATGTCCAATGAAATAAGATTGTTAGAGATTTGTAATACAGCTTACTTCTAGTTTAAACATTTTCCCAGCTGGAGCGAATGAAAAAACAGTACTTTATTCAAAAAAAGAACCCTGCGAAAACAGGGTGGAATTAATACCTAGCGTAGCGGCTGATATTTAAGAGTACGCCGATCGCCATCAGCATGAGGGTTAAAGAAGATCCGCCATAGCTTAAAAACGGCAGCGTAATGCCGGTAACGGGCATTAATCCTGTGACAACGCCGATATTGATCATGACTTGGATTGCAACCATAGCAATGATGCCCACTGCGAGGAAGCTCCCGTACAAATCCGGTGCCCCAAGCGAAATGCGAATGCCTCTCCACAATAATAGCGCGAACAAAAGCAGCACGAACGAACCACCAATAAAGCCTAACTCTTCCGAAAGGATGGCAAATATAAAATCTGTCTGCGGTTCAGGAAGGTAGAAAAATTTCTGCCGGCTTTCCCCTAAACCAAGTCCGAACAGTCCGCCCGGCCCAATCGCATAGAGCGACTGGATAATTTGAAACCCGCTTCCGAGCGGATCAGACCACGGATCCAAAAACGATGTGATCCGTTTCATGCGATACGGCGCTGAGATAATCAATCCAACAAAGCCCGCAATTCCGAGCAACCCGAGAATTACAAAATGACGTACCCGCGCTCCCGCCACAAAGATCATAACAATACTCGTGCCAATCAGCACTGTACCCGTTCCAAGATCCGGCTGCAACATAATCATGGCGAATGCTGTAAACGCCAAAGCCAACGAAGGCACTAGCCCTTTACGAAAAGAGGTAATAAACTTTTGCCGCTCTGATAAATACTTTGCCAAAAACGCAATCATCGCCAATTTCATAAATTCTGAAGGCTGGATGGAGAACGCACCTACACCAATCCAGCTTCGTGAACCATTGCGGACATTCCCGATCCCGGGAATCAAGACAAGCACAAGGAGAACAAAGCAAGCAAGTAAGATGGTCTTTGCCCACGTCCGCCAAGTCCAGTAGTTGACATTCATGATAAAAAACATTGCAATGATGCCAATGCCCGCAAATAACATTTGCCGTTTTACGAAGAAAAAGGCATCCTGAAATTTAAATTCCGCCCAAACTGCACTTGCGCTGTACACCATAACCAGCCCAACGGATAAAAGCATAAATGTTACAATTAATAAAATGAAATCAGGAGTTGTTTTCTTTGTCGGCACTGCTAACACACCTCGAACGCAAGTATTGGAGCCTGCAGCTGTACTGTCAAAAAACTCGTGCTGGCATAGACAAGCCCTTACTTAAGCTTATGCACCGCTTCGATAAAAATGTCTCCCCTGACCTCAAAAGTTTTGTATTGATCCCAGCTTGCACAGGCTGGCGACAGCAATATAACATTCCCTTCATCCGAGAGTTTAAACGCTTCAGGTACGGCTTTTTCCACATTATCGACACGCTGGATTGTTTTTATTCCGGCTTCTTTGCCAACACGTTCAATTTTTCCGGACGTCTGGCCAAATGTGATCAGCGCTTTCACGTTTTTCAAATAAGGAATCAGTTCATCAAATTCATTGCCGCGATCAAGCCCTCCGGCGAGCAAAACAATCGGCTGTTCAAAAGCCGCCAGTGCATTTACCGTCGCTAAAATATTCGTTGCTTTTGAATCATTATAAAATTTTCTTCCGGTAATTTCGGCAACATATTGCAGACGGTGCTTTACTCCTGTAAATGTCTTCAGCACGGAATGAATCGCTGAATTTTCAACACCGGAGAGCTTGGCTGCCGCCATGGCCGATAAAATATTCTCCAAATTATGGGCACCCGGAAGGGCGATATCTGCAACCTCCATTACCTGTTCGCCATTGAAACAAATCGAGCCATCTTCAACATAGGCGCCATGCTGGAGAACGGATTTTGTCGAAAATGGAACAATCGTCGCCTGCGAATGGCGGGCAATTTCCATCACATCTTCCTGCTCGACATTGGCAATCAGAAACTCAGCTGGCGTTTGATTTTTCGTTATATTGGCCTTTGCGTCTATGTATTCGCGTTTTGTGCCGTGATAGTCCAAATGGGCATCATATATATTCGTAATAATCGCTATTTTCGGATTAAATGTATCAATTCCCATTAGCTGGAAGGATGATAATTCGATGACAATTGTGTTTGCAGCTGTTGCCTTTTGGGCAACACCCGAAGCAACTGTTCCGATGTTACCAGCAATCAGCGGCTGCTTTTCACCATTCTTTAGCATTTCATAAACCAAAGTGGTGGTGGTTGTTTTTCCGTTTGTTCCAGTGATCCCGATAAATGATGCTTCCGAAATTTGATAGGCCAGCTCCACTTCTGTAATAACCGGAATTCCTCTTTCCAGCGCCCCCTGAATCATCGGATTGGAATAAGGGATTCCCGGATTTTTCACAATTAATTCAAATCCTTCATCAAGCAGTTCAATTGGATGACTTCCGCAAATCACTTTTATTCCCTGCTCAAGTAGCCCCCTGGCCTCCGGATTTTCCGACAATGGTTTTTTGTCATTCACAGTGACAAATGCACCCAGTTTGTGAAGGAGCGCTGAAGCCGTTACCCCACTTTTGGCCAAACCGAGGACAAGAATTTTTTTATACTGATACGTTTCAATCTGCTTCACTTACAACCACACCTCGATATATATTCCTAAAACCGCAAATAAAAGTCCAACACTCCAAAATGTAACGACCACTCTCCACTCAGACCAGCCGGAAAGCTCGTAGTGATGATGGAGTGGGCTCATCCGAAAAATCCGCTTCCCTGTTGTCTTAAATGAGATGACTTGAAGAATGACCGAAAGCGTTTCAATCACAAACACCCCGCCAATGATAATTAGCAAAATTTCAAGCTTGGTTAAAATCGCAACAGCAGCGATTGCGCCGCCGAGAGCCAACGAACCGGTATCGCCCATAAACACTTTTGCCGGATGAGCATTAAAAACAAGGAATCCCAAAACAGCACCAACGACGGTTACTGAAAAAATGGCAATTTCAAACTGGGATTGGTTCCATGCTAACACGGCATAAGCGCCAAAAGCAATCGCAGCTGTGCCTGACACTAAGCCGTCAAGGCCATCAGTTAAATTGACCGCATTTGAAAAGCCAACGAGCCAAAAAATAATAAAAAGAATAAAAAACCAACCCAAATTAAGAGTATAATCACCAAATGGCAGACGAATATCTGTGGAAAAACCGCTTTGCTCATAAAGTAAATAAAAAATGACTGAAACGATGATTTGACCTAAAAGCTTTTGCTTTGATGTAAGCCCTAAATTCCGTTTCATTACCACTTTGATAAAATCATCAAGAAAGCCAAGCAGGCCAAAACCAAAGGTAACGATAAGCAAAAGCCATGTTTTAACGGTTGGCTCTGAAAATTTTCCTGTCATCACAAAAGTTGTGATGATTATCGAAAACAAAATCATCACTCCGCCCATTGTTGGCGTTCCTGACTTTTTTTGATGGGATTTCGGACCTTCTTCACGTATGCTTTGTCCAAATTTCAACCTTCTTAAGAAGGGAATAAAAATTGGAGATAGCAAAACAGTAATCAAGAACCCCATTAAAATGGTGAAAAAAATAACTTGCTCCAGCATTCTATTCCCCCCTTTCACATTC
>JAKACS010000306.1 GCA_021821235.1 Bacillota bacterium | reverse complement strand
CAACTATTTATTTACGAGTTTGAGATATAAAGAAAACTCGCCGATTGGCGAGCCTTTGGCGAAGACAGAGGCGTAGTTGCCCTTATGCGTTCAGAATTTATGGATATAAATTCTGATTAGCTAAAAAAAGACCTCATCCAAACGATGAGATCTTTTAACGATTGTGTTATTACTGTGCGATGGAGCTATCCGCTTGATTGGTTTTTAGCTGTTGGAAGATTTTTTGATAGACTTCTGCTTCACCGGACATTCCCTTCTGCTGATAGCATTTGCATATTTTTAACACTGGTTCGGGATCCTGCGGCCGTAACTCCATTTCCCAAAAATAGCAGTCAATCGCTTGATCGTACTGTTTAAATTCCACATACAAATCGCCGAGCTCCATCATATGATCTGGATCCTCTACCAATTCGAGCATATCTGCTAATTTTCGGAGCACTCGTGAATGCGGTGAATGCTTTTGAAGCGGCAATAACTTAGAATAAGTGGTTTCTAAGTGGAATTTCTCCAACAAAGTCATCGCAAGCTGATAAATTCTTGCTTCTGTGTGCTCCCTCTTTCCATCGTCTTCTTTCCTTTCAAGGATCGAAACAACTTGATCCAAATGGGCAGCAGCAAATTCACCATCCATATTCTCCCACAGTTTCCCCAATATAGGGTCATAGTTTTCAGGTAAATCGTTAATAAAAGGGAGCAAAAGTCCTGCAGCTATTTCATAATCGCTATTTTGCAACATTTTTTCGATCATTCTCCTGGTATCAGGCAACAACTTGAATGGATTCATCCCACGTTTTGTTAAAATAAACATCCATTCTGGCATGGAAACAAGTTGCAGCGCCATTTGAGAATAAAAATCCACTTCATTTTTTTGAGTGTCTTCAAGCCACAGTAAAAGAAGTTCAACATAGGAATTTTTGGACGTAAGAAGGTCTTTCAACATCGTTCGAATGGCAGGATCTGAACGATTTTTAAAACAGTGCAGGTCAACATAAAGAGGGTCTTTTTTCAAAATATCAGCTATACTTGAGGAATAATAAAATTTTTGATAGGAATAAAATTCTTGGGAATTCAACCGTTCGATGACCGATTGATCATCAGGATAAAATACTGCTAAAATATGCAGAATTTGAAAGGCTTTCATAAACTTTCCGTTGCGGCGATAGTGGAAAAAAATCTTTTCAATCAATTTTTTGAGGTGTTCTTTTGTAAAAAACGAATCAAGCGTTGTGGCAATATAAGCAATTTCTTGCGCGGAAAAATCAGCTTGAAGCTCGGTGAAAAGCTTGTTTCGATTTGGGATCGAAACGGTTAAGTTAGGAACAAAAGCGGTGAACAGCGGCTGCGGCATATTTAGGACAATTCCCTCACGAAACGCTCGATCGATAAAAGTATCTGTTTCCACTTGTTCCAATTGGTCGGCAAAGATCAACCGGTTTTGGTAGTAAACCAGATAATACGTTTCATTCTCTGGTGTTTTGGCAGCGACAATCTTGCTTCTGGCATAAAGTGCTGCTTGGGAAACAATTCCCTTCACCGTCTTCTTTTTATCCTTAATAAGCAATTCAGTTGGCTTGATTAGATTATTATGCATTATTGTCTAAGCCTCCCATTCTTTTTTTGTTAACCCATTATAACATATAATGCGGACGATACCGTTCCTAGCAAGGAAAAAACCCAAGAACCATCCCCGTTCCCCCATGTCTCCAAATATTTTTCTATTAAATTGCAAATTCTCGATAATTTCTCCAATTTTGCAAGTTAAAATTTAATTATACATTTTTCTTAAGGAGGAAATTTCATGTGGTTCCCTGGACCTGTTTTATTCAAAATCGGACCCTTTCCAATTAATACTCTTGGTGTTGCGGTCGCGCTAGCAACAATAATTGGAATATGGCTCGTCGTTAGAGGTGCAAAAAGAGAAGGGCTTGATGCTGATTATTTAGTTGAATTTGCAGTCTATACCTTAATCGGCGGCATCATTGGAGCACGATTATGGTTTGTCGTTTTTAAATGGCAAGATTACGTAAACAATCCAATCGAAATTTTTATGGTTTGGATGGGTGGCCTTGCAATTCAAGGTGGAATTCTTGGAGGCTTATTGGTCGGAGTTTGGCTCGCTAAGCGAAAAAAATTGCCAATTTGGCAAGTGACTGATTTGTTTGCCCCATCACTTATTCTCGGTATGGCAATTGGCCGGATTGCAGATTTCCTTGACGGTGACGCATACGGCATACCAAGTGATTCTATTCTTGCGGTATCCTATCCGCCTGGAACTTATGTCTACAATATTTACGGTGACACTCCCGTTTTACCAATGCCATTGTTTGAGGCAATTGGTGATATCGTCATTTTTGTACTTTTGCTGTTGATTCGCAATCGAAAACAGTTTCAGGGACTTTTATTCCTGTTAATGCTTGCGCTTTATTCAGCTTCACGGTTTACGATGGAGTTCTGGAGAGGAGACAGTTTACGTACCATTTTCAACTTAAAAGTAGCACAATTGACGGCGCTGGTGACAATTATTATTGCGGTTGCTCTAATCATTTATCGTGCCCGTAGCAGCAAGAACAAGAAACAACAGTCCGCTTAGGCATATTAAAAATAAAAGTACGTTCGTTTTCGCACTAATGTAAATTAATTGAATATTTAGGGTGTCTACTTTGTATTTTTTACATAAAATCACACAAGTGGTAATGGAAATGTTGCTTTTTTTTGCGGAAATGGGTACCCAAACCCCCGAGTTCCATTTCCTTTACTTTTATTTCCATTTGAAATACACCCTTACATTTTCGGGGTGTATCTCAATAAACCATTTTTCAATCCCAGTTGCTCGGTCAATCATCTTTTCGTATTCTGCCATGACCTTCTTTTCGATCTTTTTACTCGTTTCATATACTTTCTTTACAAGGGACAACCTGTTAATTTATTGGTGGTTTCAAACAATATGTCTTTGATGTTTATTAAAAAGCTCTGTATCATTGTATCTGTATCTTTTGGTATGTTTATAGTTTTTTGCCACTAACAATTAAAACATATTTCAAAGGATATTTTTGTGTTTCTTAGCAAAATTGGCTAGTTATTTTTTTGATTGTGCCTTATACTTCTTCGACAGGCAAGCACCGATAGTTTCTATCAAAAGCTTGAAACGTTAAATCCTAGTGCTGTAACCTGTTAGAGCAGTCAAAAATATTTTTATAAACCACCATTTCCCGTTAATCTCTCAGCAAATCACCAACACATCTGCAAAGATCTCAGCTCGCCCTACTTCTTAGTGATCTCAGTTAGATAGGCGTATCCATTAAAAATTTTGGCTTTTGCAAGTAATTCGCCTTTGGCAGATAGCTGTTCCCACTTAGTACCCGAGTTATCTTCCACAAAGTACTTATCAAGATTGTATTGGATAAACGCAACTTTCTCTTGATTTGCATTTTCACTAATATAATCAAGACTCCCTTTTAAATAAGGACCTGATTTTGGCTTATTAAGCGTTACTCTAACCGGGCTGTGAACCCCATTCCTTTTTTCAAAAAGAACATACACCGTGACGTTCCCGGAGCCGTTTTCTACTTTCTTCACAACAGCCGGATCCACCAGCTCTTTCGGCACTTGCTCGGCTTCGTAATTCAAGTTTACATAATCGCCGCGAAACGGATCAGATGGGTCAAACGGTCTCGTTTTCAGAATCATTTCTTCACCATTTAACAATGTGTACAGGGGGAGCACACTCATCCCCAACAAGATCAAAATCGGCACTGCGCTCGCTAGCATCAACTGCTTTGCCCGTTTACTCATCACTGATCCCCCCTGCGTTTTTCCGCTGCTTTTCAAAATAAAAGCCGAATCCAAGCAGCAATACACCACCTAAAATAAACACAAATGATTTTGGTAAAAAGGCAAAGGAGATATCAAGATAGAAACGGAAGATGAGCACGCATAAAATAACAATGCTGAGCAGGCTGCCTTTTTTGATCAAAAACAGCACAAACAGGAGATAGACAATTGAGAAAGGGATATAGATCCAATCAAGCGGCCAAGCGTCTTGGAAAGACAACAACCACGCAGCTCCTCCATGGGTTAGTTGGCCAAGAAAAGTCGTTGCTTCACGAAATTTCCGGTTGCCAATCGCAAGAAAAATACCAATTGCCAAATAGACAAGCCCATAAACATACTCGGCATCTGCTTTACCGTCAATCAAGAAGCTGAGGACTGTGCCGATGAATGTCAATGCCAACACACCCGTGACAAAACCCGTCAGCCTTGAGTAACCGATTTTGCTATTCAAGCGATAAATAGCCGCAATCACAAGAAGAATCCAGTATGGGACGGTCTCTCCGCCAAGATATGTCCCATTAAGTAAATAAATGAAGGCAAAGACAGCGGCCGCAAGGAGAATCCGCCGGTCACGCAACACCCCTGCAAGCGGCAAGATCCCAAGCGACCACCATAAAAATGCTCCTTGGAAATCTCCGCCAAAGTGAAACATCTGCCCAACAAGAAAAATACCGGCACCAAACACAAGTACACCTAGATAATACAAACTTCTTGATGTTTTAGGGTACTTTTTTTCAAGCTTAAAG
Source organism: Bacillota bacterium (assembly GCA_021821235.1). The sequence continues at coordinate 553 of JAKACS010000306.1, read as the reverse complement.
CCTGCAAGATTGCAGCCGATATACAAGCCAATGATAAAGAAAAACTTGAACGGCTTGCCAATTTCAACCCAATTGCTGGCAATGAAACTTAAAATACCAGCTCCTACTAAGATTGAACCGATGTACAACAGTGTTTTCGTAAAAGAAAGGCGTTCCTCGGCTTCATACATTCCAACGATCTCATTTACCTTACTGGATGATAGGACTTCCGCCGTCTCCAAAAAATAAAGTTCTCGTCTCAACAATTGCAGTTCATGATTTTTTATTCGTCTGGCCACCTCTTCACACTCCTCTCTCTTATGTTTATTTTACCAAGAATTCCTTTTTAGGTGTTTGAAATTTCAGGTTATTTTTTGTTATATAACAGACATATTTCGACAACAGTAGTTATGCAACTATGCTAAAATCTAGCTAATTCTGAAACTATTTTTTAGGAGGAAACCAAATGAATGTACCATTAGTCCTTACACACTTTTTAGACAGAGCTGTTTCGCTTTATGGGACAAAGGAAGCCATTTACTGTGATGATCGCGCATTTACATACGAACAATTA
>JAKACS010000305.1 GCA_021821235.1 Bacillota bacterium | reverse complement strand
ATCGGTTGTATTGGATATCTTTAATAAAGGGTTTAAGACAATGCAAATGGGATATGCATCAGCCATGGCATTCGTACTGTTCGGTATTATCCTGATCTTAACTCTGATTCAGAACTACTTCTTAGGCAGAGAAGAAAAGTAAGGGGGAAGAAAAATGAAAAAGAATCGTATTGCCCTCTACGTGGTAGCAATCTTCTATTCACTATTAACGCTGATTCCATTTATATGGTCGATTTATACATCACTAAAGCCAACAGATGAAGTGTTTAACTTTTGGACACCGCTGAATAAGTTGAGCTTTCAAAGCTATACAAACATCCTGACGAACTTTCCTTTTGGCAGCTGGTTAGTCAACAGTTTACTAGTAGCTGTGATTGTGACAATTGGCAATCTTTTTGTTAATACACTAGCGGGCTATGCTTTCGCGCGGTTTAAGTTTCCGTTGCGTGGAGTGTTGTTCTATGTCTTTCTGGCAATTATGATGATCCCAGGTCAAGTGCTGCTCGTTCCAATTTATATGTTACTGGCGAAACTTGGATGGATCAATACGTATCAAGGATTAACGATCCCGTTTTTAATGAGCCCGTTTATGATCTTCTTAGCAAGACAATTTTTCCTGGGACTTCCAAAGGAACTAGAAGAAGCAGCGGAGATGGATGGATTGGGAAAATGGGGTGTTTTCTTTAAAATATTCCTGCCTCTTTCAAAACCATTACTTGCCACCCAAATCATCTTTACGTTCCAAGGGAACTGGAACTCATTCCTATGGCCTGTTTTATTAACGACCAGTGCAGATATGTATACACTGCCTGTAGGGTTGAATTCCTTCTATGGTCAGTACAACGCTTATTGGAACAGTGTTTTAGCCGGCGTTATTATGTTGACATTGCCGATGATTCTCATCTTTCTTATTTTCCAAAAGCAATTTGTTAAAGGAATTTCGACAAGCGGAATTAAGTAATTGTTTCATCCACTAGAAAATAAAAGTGAAATCAGCAGACAAATCCTTGCTGATTTTGTGTGTAATCTCTAAAACGTTTTCGAGCCTATTTATTTTTAAAGGAGCAATGGACAATGATGAATTATCGATTAGGAAAAGGAGATTATCAGAATTGGGTAATTTCTGATGACCGTTTTTCAGTAGACACTTTAGGTAAAAGCGAAGCCGTTATGTACCTTGGAAATGGGTATATGGGTTTGCGCTCGGTCAATGAGGAGCCCTATCTTCAGGAAGTAAGAAACTGTTTTGTCGCTGGAACGTTCAATAAATTTGACGAGGATGAAGTGAGCGAACTTCCAAATATTGCTGATGTTACACGCTTAAACATTCGCATTGATGGAGAGCGGTTCAGTTTGGAATTCGGCGAAACAAAAAAGTATGTAAAGCAATTGAATGTAAAGACCGCAGAATTAACGCGGACGTTTGATTGGGTCTCGCCTCAAGGAAAAGAATTGCGGTTTCATTTTAGACGATTTGTTTCATTGGAAAACCTTCATTTAATTGGGATGAAAATGGAAGTGGAATCTTTAACCCACCCTGTTGTGATTTCGTTCGACTCTGGTATCAATGCCCAGATGTCCAATTCAGGTGCCCAGCATTTCCATGAAGGCGAGCGGAGAATCTTTGACAAATGCTTTATTCAGCTGATTCAAACGACAACCGAATCCAAAATTGATATTGTGTTAAACACTGTCCATAAAGTAATGGTGAACGGGAAGGAATTGGAGACAGAGCCAGTAATGGTGATGGACCGGCGGAAAGTATGGCTCCAATTCGAGGCAGAACTTCAGCCGAATGACACGTTAACAATGGAAAAGCTAACGACAATCAATACAAGCAGGGACAAGGAAGTAGACAACGAACAGTATACGTTGGCAAACTTGCGTGAACGTTCTCTTGACAATCTGCGTCATGAATTTGAAAAAGGCTACGAAGCGGCATTTGCAGAAAGCAATGCAGCATGGCAAACAAAGGTTTGGGATCAATACAATTTTACGATTAAAAGTGAAGATCCTTTCGACATGCTTGCACTGCGATTTGCCCTTTACCAGTTAACGATTATGACACCGGCACATGACAACAGAATGGGAATTGGCGCAAAAGCACTAAGCGGTGAAGGATACAAAGGACACTCTTTCTGGGATACGGAAGTTTTCATCCTGCCATTCTTTACGTATTCAAATCCAGAAATCGCCAAGTCTCTCTTGGAATACCGTTATCATGGGTTGGTCGGGGCGCGCAAAAAAGCAAAAGAAAACGGTTATGAAGGGGCGATGTATCCTTGGGAAGCGGCTTGGCCGTCAGACGGTGAAGTGACACCGGTTTGGGGGGCAGTGGATATTGTCACAGGTGAGCAGACAAAAATTTGGTCCGGCTTTATTGAGCAGCATATTACTTCCGATATTGCGTATGCCGTATGGCAGTATTACAAAATTACAAATGATCAGGAATTTATGGACCAATACGGTTATGAAATGATTTTTGATACGGCAAGATTTTGGGCAAGCCGATTAGAGTGGAATGAGGAAAAACAAGAATATCATATTAACGATGTGGTTGGACCGGATGAGTATAAAGAGCATGTCAACAATAATGCCTTTACAAACCATATGGCTCATTTCAATATCGAACTGGCCATTCAATATTACCAAGAATTAAAGGAAAAACGCCCTGAATTGCTGGCAAATTTGGAAACAAAATTGGATCTGGAAAGCTCCTACTCTGTATGGACTGAGAAAATCGCTACGATTTATTTGCCACAGCCAAGAGAAGCGGATCAGATCATTCCGCAAGATGACACGTATTTAAGCAAAAAGATTATCGACCTTGAAAAATACAAGAACCAAACAAAAGTGGGCTCCATGTTCCTTGATTATAATTTAGAGCAAGTAAATGAAATTCAGGTTTCGAAACAAGCGGATATCATGATTTTGTTCTTACTGTTGGAGAACAAATTCCTTCCGGAAGTGAAAGTGGCAAACTTCCATTACTATGAGCCAAAAACTTTGCATGATTCATCCTTAAGCTTGTCGACACATGCCATTTTAGCAAATGACTTAGGGATTGAAGAGATGGCCTATTCACTTTTCAGAAGAGCAGCAGAAATTGACCTTGGTCCTGCCATGCATTCTTCTGATCACGGTGTACATGCTGCATCGATCGGGGGAATCTGGCAATCTGTTGTTCTCGGATTTGGCGGCGTTCGAATGGTGGATGGAAAACTAAGAATCAATCCGCGCTTGCCGAAACAGTGGAATGAGCTGACCTTTACGATTCATTGGCAAGGGAACCCGTTACATGTTCAAATGGATCCACATACGTTATCAATCACGTCCGAAAGCCAAGACGATGTGGAAGTCGAAGTTTTTGGGAAAAAATATACATTTGCCAAAGAAACACAAATTCAGTATCGAGAACAAGACGAAGTTAGATAAGTTTTTAAGAGCCGGGGAGGTTAAACAGGATGAAAGCAGTGATTTTTGACTTGGATGGCGTGATTACAGATACGGCAGAATGGCACTATTTGGCATGGAAGGACTTAGCCAACAGTATTGGCATTGATTTCAACCGGGAATTTAATGAAGAGCTAAAAGGTATTAGCCGGATGGAAAGCTTGGAGAAAATTCTTGAGCATGGCGGAGTTGCGGATCAATATAGTGAAACGGAAAAGCTGGCGCTGGCCAACACAAAAAATGAAAAATATGTTCAACTGCTAACACAAATGAAACCAGAGGATATTTTTCCAGGGGTAAAAGAATTTCTGGAAGAGTTAAAAAAGAATGATATTCTCATTGGATTGGCTTCTGCAAGCAAGAATGCCCCGGCTATTTTGGAGTCGCTGAAGATTACGTCTTATTTTCAAACAGTGGTCGATCCGGAAGAAGTTGCAAATGGGAAACCTGCCCCGGATATCTTTTTAAAAGCAGCGGAAAAGCTGGCGGTAAGGCCGAGTGAGTGCATAGGTATTGAAGACTCGACTGCAGGCATTTCTGCCATCAAAGATGCAGGCATGTTTGCAGTTGGTGTTGGGACAGTTGAAAAAATGAAGCAGGCTGGGGCGGATTTAGTTCTTGAAAACACAAACCGGCTTGTGTTATCACTATTATTGGAAGAGTTTTCAGCCAAGCAAAATTAATGGTTTTGCGGGACGTTTCAATTAGGAAGCAGGGGTTCAAATTGGCTACAATTAAAGATGTGGCAAAAAAAGCCGGGGTTTCTATCGGGGTTGTGTCAAAGGCATTTAATGGCTATCCGGATATTAGCGAGAAAACGAAAAAACGGGTATTTGAAGTCGCAAAGGAACTGGATTATTCACCAAATCTCGTTGCGAAAAACTTGTCTTCCAAAAAGCAAAAGACAGTCGCTTTGATTGCTTCTGGCTATTTTGACAGCGGGATTAAAGATAATAACAACTCGTTCCAAGTGTTTAAAGGTGTTTATGCGGCTGTCGAGCAAAATCAATATGAATTGGCGATTTATTTAATAGATTCAATGAAACAAAAGGAAAAAAGTTATACGCAATTTTGCAAGGAACGCAATATTGGCGGCGTTGTTTTAGTAGGGATCCGGATGGATGATCTCTACTTTAAAGAATTGATCGATGCCAATATTCCTTGTGTGGTTTTGGATGCGAAACCGGAAAATGACAGTGGCATGATCGGGATGGTTTCAACTGACAATATTGCAGCAAGCAAAAAGATCACCGAGTATTTGTTAAAACAAAACCATCAAGATCTTGTCATTGTGGCAGGCAAAAAGGAGACATGGGTGAATACGGAGCGGCTTGCTGGAGTAAAACTGGCTTTGGAGGAATCCGGCATTGAGCTATCGGATGTGCCAATCCTACATGCCAATTTTTCGGAAAGTGAAGCATATGAGCAAACAAAAGTATTGCTTAAAACAAAAAAGCCGGCTGCTTTCATATGTTTTAGTGATCTAATGGCAATCGGTGTCATGAACGCGGTCAAAGAAGCGGGTCTAACGATTCCGGAGGATGTCTCGGTCACGGGTTTTGACGGAATTTTACTAACCGAGTACACCCATCCTACGATTACGACCATTCAGCAAAACTTCTTTGAAATGGGCAGGCAGGCAGCGCTACTGCTTCAAAATTTGATGGAAGGCAAAGCTTGTAAGAAAAATGTTTT
>JAKACS010000304.1 GCA_021821235.1 Bacillota bacterium | reverse complement strand
GCCGGTTCAACAGCTGTGAATAACACCAATCCGGTTAAAAGTTTTAATCAAATGATACGATCTGCTTTAGGCAGCCAACCTTTGCAGGCAGCAGGAAGCAATGCCCAATTGGATACTCAAGGACAGTCCAAAGCTTCCGGTCTTCTTGCTTTCTTAAATTTAGCGGACTTGGATACGATCCCTGGTGCGGGTGAATTGCTTAAACAGCTGTTTGCAAATCCGAACGCCGACTTATTGCAAATGGCCAAGGATTTCCTCGGGATAAATGAGCAGAAATGGAATGAAATTCTTGCGAGTTTTGGCGCTGAGCCAAAAGAGAAGGCTGGGGACGGTGTTGATCTGCTCGAAGCTATTTTGGCCGGCCTTGCCGCAATGCCTGTCAATCAACTGCTTTCAACTTTCAATGAAAATACTCAGCTGATTGTCAAAACGGCAAAGCTAATGGATCTCTTGGTAGCTGCTGAAAAAAAGGGAACAGAGCTTCCGACATTTCCATCCTTTTTAGAGAAAATCACCGAAAAAATCCAAAATTTTCCACCTGTTGATCAAGCTGAAGAAAGGAAGCAATATCTTCAGCAAACTTTTTCCAAAACAGCAGAGGTGATCAATCAAGCGTCTGGAGCAGATACTAAAACAGCAAGTTTGGATCAAAAGACTAGAAAGTTACAACCGGAATGGAATGTAAATCCTTTCGGAGCGTCAATTTGGGTAAAACCGCAATTGACTTCAGTGCAGACGGGGTTGCCAAATAGGCCGATCTCTGTTGATGATTTGCAACAGCAATTCCAGGCAATCTTGGCGAAAAGCCAGTTTTTTAAAAAAGATGGTCTGCAAAAATTATTTATTAAACTCTATCCGGAACAATTGGGTTCCATAAGAATCGAACTGACACAGAAGGATCAGATCATCGTTGCAAAAATCCTTACTTCAACTAATTTAGCAAAGGATGCACTTGAATCAAATGTAAATGGTTTAAAGCAGGCATTTGCTGCTCAAAACATTCCGGTTGATCGCATTGAAATTGCTCAGCAGGCTTCGTTTCCTGAGCGTTCTATGAAAGATGGCCATGAGCAGGGAGAAAATCAGCCACAGCAAGATCCGCAAAATCAGCAACAACGGGAAAACATCGAGGAAGAAGATGGGTTTACCCTCTCGCTTGAGACAGCCTTATTAAATATGAAAGTGTAGGGATCGTAATGACAACTACAATTGATTCGAACTATTTGTTAAATAGCACGCAAAACCAGCAAAAAAAGACGGGAACAAGCTCACTTGGCAAGGACGATTTTTTAAAAATTCTCATGACTCAATTACAAAACCAAGATCCGCTTAATCCATTACAAGATAAGGATTTTGTTGCGCAAATGGCAACTTTTTCTACACTGGAGCAAATTACGAATTTGGGTGCCTCAATGGATAAGTTTGTGAATTTTGCAAAGCAAAATCAGCTTCTCGAAGCTTCGGCCCTGATTGGAAAAACGGTTACCTATCTGAACGACCAGCAGCAAGAACAATCGGCCCGTATTCAATCAGTTTCTGTCAAGGATGGCAACGTTCTTTATCAATTGGATAATGCTGAAAAAACAACCGTACCACCGGCTCAAATTACAAAAATTGAATGACCCATTGGATGTGATGAAATGGAAAGTGCTCGTGCTCATGCGGTTACCTCTTCATTGATACCAGCACATTGTCAACCGGTACAAAAAAAACAGCCAATGAAGCCCTCTTTTTCACAACACTTGAATTCAGCTTAACAGCCATTAGCTACCAATCTGGTTGTCAGCAAACATGCGATGGAACGGCTACAGCAGCGAAACATACAAATTAGCGGAGATTGCTGGGCGAGAATTGAAGAAAAGGTTTATGAAGCAAAAAAGATGGGCGTAAATGATTCTCTCGTTTTAGTCCGGGATGCAGCTTTGGTCGTGAATGCAAAAAATCAAACGGTTATTACAGCTTTGGATCGCGAAGAAGCGAATTCACAAATTTTTACGAATATAAATGGCACGATTGTGCTTGATTAATCAAATGGCTGGACCGTTAATCGGAAGCCATAAGCTGCGGATTGATAGAAGCAGCGTAAACAGAAGGGAGAAAATTATATGCTTCGTTCATTGTATTCTGGTATTAGCGGAATGAAAAACTTCCAGACAAAGCTGGATGTCATCGGCAACAATATTGCGAATGTCAATACATATGGGTTTAAAAAGGGACGTGTTACCTTTAAAGATGCAATGAATCAAACGATTGCTGGAGCGAGTGCCGCCCAAAATAATCGTGGCGGAAAAAACCCCATGCAGGTTGGTCTTGGCTCGACAATTGCAAGTATCGACTCTGTGCAAACCCAATCGAGCTTTCAAACGACTGGAAGAGCCCTTGATTTAGCAGTTTCCGGTGATGGCTATTTTATCGTGAAGCAAGGTAACGCCCAGTACTTTACCCGTGCGGGAAATTTTTACCTTGATAACAATGGTACGCTTGTGAATGCGGATGGCATGAAAGTTCAATCCATTGATAACGGGATTCTCAAAGATATTACCGTAAATGTGAATGCGGTTTTACCTGCAAAGCAGACTACGGCCATTACAATGGCTGGAAATTTGCCTCTTGATGCAAAAGGAGATACAAAACTCGTTCAGCAAATTCAAGTTGTTGATGATTCAGGTACAGCCCATACTCTTGATATGACGATTAAATCAGTTGATCCGGCAAGCGGAAATTGGAATGTAACATTTACAGATAATACGCTTGATGATCCAGCCGGCAATAGTGTCAGTCAGCCGATTACGATAAACTCAAACAACCCGACTGGTGACACCCCGGTTACATTGCAAGTCAATGACGGTACAGGAAAACCAAAGCCACTAACTGTGAATTTTTCACAAAAAAACCTTACGATGACTTCCGGGAGTATTGATGCCCAGGCAACAACAGACGGTAATTTACAAGGTTCGCTTGAAAGTTTCAATATCGGCTCGGATGGCGTGATTAACGGTGTGTTTTCAAACGGCTCTGTTCTTCCATTGGGACAACTTGCGCTAGCAAAATTCAGCAATCCATCAGGACTTGATAATGCCGGTGGAAATTTATTCCGTCAATCGGTAAACTCAGGGGTGGCAAATATTAATACGCCTGGCAACGGGCGCGGAACGATCGCAGCCGGCTCGCTTGAAATGTCGAATGTCGATTTATCAGAAGAATTCACTGAAATGATCGTTGCTCAGCGCGGCTTCCAGGCGAACACGAAAATCATTACAACTTCTGATGAAATTTTACAAGAGTTAGTAAACTTAAAACGATAAGTTAAGGGAGGAAGGGTTATAATTTTTTATAACCTTGCGAATAGCTGTGATTAAAGTAACGCGCTTAAACGGAAAATCATTTAGTATAAATGCAATTTATATTGAAACGATTGAGGCCTTCCCGGATACAACCATTACGCTTGCCAATGGCAGAAAGTATGTTGTAAAGGAGACAGAAGAGGAGACAATTCGATTGGTTACGCAGTTCTACCAATCTATTAGCCTTCTCGGACATCTTCAATCGGAGGAGGAAGAAGGTTTTGAATAAAAAACTTATCCAAACCATGATTCTGATCTTGCTAGTTATTGCCTTAATCGGCACAGGAGCAGTCGTTTATATCACGAAATACAGCGGCCAAAGCAGTAAGGGGCCAACGATTGATGATGTTTTAAAATATTCGGTTGACGTTTCTGAAATTACGACGAATCTGGCAAGCGATAATTATGCAAAGATGGCGTTTAAAATTCAGACAGATAGCAAGAAAGCAAAAGATGAGCTGACAAAACGCGATTTTCAAGTGCGGAATCTTATTATTGAAGAGCTTTCTGAAAAAAAAGCAAAAGATCTTCAAGGAAAAGCCGGGAAAGTGCAGTTGCAAGATGCCTTAAAAACAAAAATCAACCAAGTAATGCAGGATGGAAAAGTTGTTCAGGTATATATAACTGAATCCCTCCTTCAATAAAAATGGTTTACTTTACTAAGATGGGGAGGTGAGGAGGCTTGGCTGGAGAAGTACTGTCCCAAAGCGAAATCGATGCACTGTTGTCCGCCTTATCAACGGGTGAAATGGATGCCGATGAGTTAAAGAAAGAGCAGGCGGAAAAAAAGGTGCGAGTTTATGATTTTAAACGGGCACTGAGATTTTCGAAAGATCAAATTCGAAGCCTAACGAGAATTCATGAAAATTTCGCTAGACTGTTGACGACATTTTTTTCTGCCCAGCTTCGGACATATGTACAAATTACCGTAGCTTCGGCCGATCAAATTCCTTATGAGGAATTTATACGATCGATTCCGAAAATGACCATCTTGAATGTTTTCGAAGTGCCACCTTTAGAGGGCAGAATTATCATGGAAGTCAACCCGAATATAGCATATGCCATGCTTGACCGGATGTTGGGCGGCCGTGGATCAAGTCTTAATAAGGTAGACACGTTAACAGAAATTGAAACAAAAATCATGTCCAACACGTTTGAAAGAGCAATCGAAAATTTACGGGAAGCATGGTCTGCATTATGTGAAATCGATCCGCTATTAACCGATTTCGAAGTAAATCCACAATTTTTGCAAATGGTCTCGCCAAATGAAACGGTTGTGGTAATTTCCTTAAACACGGCTATCGGAGAAACGAGCGGGATGATTAATATATGCATTCCGCACGTTGTTCTTGAACCAATCATTCCAAGACTTTCCGTCCATTATTGGATGCAGGAAGAGAAAAAAGAAAGAGAACCAAAGCAAATGGCAGCAATTGAACAAAGTATCCAAAGAGCGGAAGTTCCGATTAGTGTGGAACTCGGCCGTTCGGATATTTCGATTCACGATTTCTTGATGCTGGATACGGGTGATGTCATTGAATTGAATCAAGGGATTGATCAGCCGCTGATGATCAAAATCGGCGAAATTCCTAAATTCATTGGCCAGCCTGGAAAATCAAGCAAAAAATTGGCCATTCAAGTCTTGGATATTTTGAAAGGGGGAGACGGAGATGATGAGCGATGACATGCTCTCTCAGGATGAAATAGATGCCCTGTTAAGGGGAACAGGGGACGATGATTTTGAGCAAGATTTCAGGCAAGATGGAAATGAAATCCAAGACGATTTTCTAACACCAATGGAAAAAGATGCATTGGGTGAGG
>JAKACS010000303.1 GCA_021821235.1 Bacillota bacterium | reverse complement strand
TCAGCTCAATGCCTAGTCTGGATACCCGAGAAGAGGAGCTTTTTTCCATTCCGGGAACGCCGCCGGATCTTTTGGATCCGCCGAAGGGAGATCCGTTCGCACCAAGGAATCCATATGTGCTAAAAATCGATTTAGAGCATGAGCCGCCTATGTTCAAAGTCTCGGAAACCCACTATGCTGCTACCTGGCTTTTGCATCCCGATGCACCGAAAGTGGAGCCGCCTGAAGCTGTAAAACGTCGGCAAAGCCAATTCCCTGGGAAAAAGGAGGGAAACTAATTGTCACAGGCTGAGAAACTGCTTGAAATTAAAAATCTCAAACAATATTTTAATATTGACAAACCAAATGAAGTACGGGCTGTTGACGGTATCTCCTTTGATATTTATAAAGGAGAAACACTTGGACTTGTTGGTGAGTCTGGATGTGGTAAATCAACAACAGGCCGAACTATTATCCGTTTATATAATGCAACGGATGGAGAGGTATTGTTTAATGGTGTAAATGTTCATGGCAAAAAAAATCATGCCCAGTTAAAAGATTTTAATCGAAAAATGCAAATGATTTTTCAGGATCCTTATGCATCGCTGAATCCCAGGTTAAAGGTTGCCGATATCATCGCCGAGGGCATTGATATTCATGGTTTGGCTAAGTCGAAGAAAGAGCGGATGGAAAGAGTTTATGAATTGCTTGAAACTGTCGGCTTAAACAGGGAGCACGCCAATCGTTACCCACATGAATTCAGCGGCGGTCAGCGTCAGCGGATCGGGATTGCCCGCGCCCTAGCTGTTGAGCCAGAATTTATCATTGCCGATGAGCCGATTTCTGCTTTGGACGTATCGATTCAAGCACAGGTTGTTAACTTAATGAAGCACTTGCAAAAGGAAAAAGGGTTGACGTATTTGTTTATCGCCCACGATCTGTCAATGGTGAAATACATCAGCGACCGAATCGGTGTTATGTATTTCGGGAAACTGGTGGAGCTCGCTCCGGCGGATGAATTGTATAACAAACCAATTCACCCGTATACTCAATCATTGCTGTCGGCAATCCCTTTACCGGATCCGATTTCGGAGCGGACGCGTAAACGGAAATCTTATAACCCAAGTGTTCATAATTATGCAGAAGGAGAACAGTTGGAGTTTAGAGAAATCACGAAAGGTCATTTTGTTCTCTGTTCTGAAAAAGAGTATAAGGAATACAAAGAAAAATACAAAGCATAAAAAAAACGATCTCAATTTGAGATCGTTTTTACTTTCGGTTGCCGCCAACTTTTTTCCAACCAGTTTGAAAATGCTCAGATTGGATCACAAATTCAGAACGTTTTTTTCCGCCAAATACTTTTTCTCCAATCCCGTTTGCGATAACACCCATTAATGCAGTAAGACCAACAACCAACAATGCAACGATCAGCAAATCGGTTATGTATCCAGCCAATCTAATCACCTTCCTGCTTTTCTCGATACTCGAAACCAATTTCTTTTCCTCTCTTTCTATTCTAAAAGAATTTTTTTCATAAGGAAAGGGCAAAATGCGGAAAAAACAGCAATAACATTAAACAGTGAATTCGTTTTCAATTTTAAATTTATAAATGAGAACAAAAAATTAATAAAATTTTAAGGTTTTAAAGGTATAATGTTAGGGTAAAAGGAAATGAAATAAAAATGAAAAGGAAATGTAGACAATAAAACCAATGTAAAAACGAATATTATCATGATAATTTATGTAACAACATAAAAATCAAGGGTTTTTTTAAGGAAAATGTGAGACTTTTGTAAATATTTTTCGTCTAATTAACGAAAGAAATATTTGATTATTTTTCAAAAAAGATACCTTTTTTGGATGCTGTGGTGTATAATAAATGATATAAATTACTTATTTAGATTTATTTTAATTTAGAATAAGTCATATTCAAATGCAGATACGTTCCATTTATAGATTCAGAACTAATTTTGAAGGAGTGTGGGGACAAATGGTAACTTTATACACTTCACCAAGCTGTACATCATGTCGCAAAGCGAAAACATGGCTCGAAGAGCACGAAATTCCATACAAAGAAAGAAATATTTTTTCTGAACCGTTAACCATTGATGAAATAAAAGAAATTCTCCGGATGACAGAGGATGGAACAGATGAGATTATTTCAACAAGATCAAAGACATTCCAAAAACTAGATGTTAATCTTGAAACAATGCCGTTGCAAAATCTTTTTGAATTAATCAAATCAAATCCAGGGCTTCTTCGCCGCCCGATTATTATCGATGAAAAGCGTCTGCAGGTCGGATACAATGAAGATGAGATTCGCAGATTTTTACCTAGAAAAGTCCGTACATTCCAGCTGCGCGAAGCACAGCGTATGGTCAACTAAGCCGCAGAAGGTCTTCATATGGGAGGCCTTCTTTTTTTATTTTGACACTTGCGCCTTTAAATTCTGTTTGATATTATTAAAAGAATCTAATTGTGAACTTTTGCCTATGGGCGAAATGACAGTTTTTCAATTTTTGTTATATTTTATTTCCCTTATTGCTCCTTTTGTCATAAAATATAAGTACAAGAGTATATTCTTTTTTGTTGAAAGAAATGCTTGTGTTGGGTAAATGTTAATACACAGCACCATCTGTTTTGGGGGTATTTTGTCCCTTCAATCTGGAAACGGAAGGGAGAGTTAACGATGGATATCGAACGAATCAACGAGAATACTGTGAAGTTTTACATTTCATATGGTGATATAGAAGAACGAGGCTTTGACCGTGAGGAAATATGGTACAACCGCGAGCGAAGCGAAGAACTCTTTTGGGAAATGATGGATGAAGTTCATCAAGAAGAAGAGTTTGCAGTAGAAGGACCGCTGTGGATTCAAGTTCAAGCTTTAGAAAAGGGGCTTGAGATTTTAGTAACAAAGGCACAGTTGACAAAAGACGGACAGAAATTTGAATTGCCGATACCGCCGGAAAAATTTTCGGATTTACCGGGTGACGGGAATATTGTAGATCTTTTGGATCAGCATGCTTCTTTCCAGAATGATGAGGATTATCTTTTAAGCGGTGACGATGAGTCATTAGATTTCTTGCTTGTATTTCAGGATTTTGAGGATCTGATCATGTTATCGAAACAGCCTGGGCTTGAGAATCTGGATGCGAAACTGTATCATTTTGAAGGCAGATATTATTTATATGTTGAGTTCCCGGAAGATTCGATTGAAGAGGAAGAAATCGACGATATTTTAAGTATTTTGTCCGAATATGGATATGAGACACCAGTTACGATCCACCGGCTCCAAGAGTATGGTAAAGAAATTCTTTCTGAAAATGTCTTTACTGAAATCAGCAAATATTTTGCTTGATTTTTTACCGATTTCCTTGCTGAAATCGGTATTTTTTGCAATTAAGGCAAAATACTCTGCATAGCGGTCAAAATAGTTGGGTAAAGGAATGGACTGGCAGGTGATGAATTCTGAAGAACACAGTAAAGATCTTTCTTTTCTTACTTGTTTTATCGACTTTCTTGTTTATTTTTAAAGATAGGTTGGAAGGGGGAGTGTTTGGCTTCCTAAGTCTATTGATTACATTTTCCGTCATTTTCATTGGATTTGTGATTTTTTTTGAGAATCGCCATCCGACGCAAACATTAACATGGCTAATCGTGCTGGGAAGTTTTCCACTGGTTGGATTTATTTTTTATCTTTTGTTCGGCAGAAGTTACCGGAAGGAAAGAATGTTCCGGAAAAAATATTTTCTTGATAAGCAGGCATTCTTGACCGTTGAAGGGGAGAGCGATCCGCGCAGCGAGGAAAAAATTCAGCAGATGGGAGACAATCAAAGAAGGCTGTTTCATTTGGCGCAAAAGCTTGGCAACAGTCCGATTTCGTTTGATACGGCAACGAAAACCCTCACCAATGGAAATGAAACATTTTCTCACATCATTCGCCAATTAAAGCGGGCACGGCATCACATTCACTTGGAATACTACATTGTCCGCCACGACCATATCGGCCAGGAGATTAAAAACATTTTAATCCGAAAAGCGAAAGAAGGCGTAAAAGTCCGGTTTTTATACGATGCGGTTGGCTCTTGGCAGCTTTCGAAAAAATATATTGCTGAGTTAAGGGGTGCTGGGGTTGAAGCCGTTCCATTCGGACCGGTAAAACTTCCTTTTTTAAATAACAAATTTAACTTTCGCAACCATCGAAAAATTATCGTGATTGATGGGAATATTGGCTTTGTTGGCGGGTTGAACATTGGCGATGAATATTTGGGAAAAGATAAGAGTTTTGGGTTTTGGCGTGATACGCATTTAATGTTAAGGGGAGAAGCCGTGCGCACCTTGCAGTTAATCTTTCTCCAGGATTGGTACTATATGACCAACCATAGTTTTTTAACTGCTGAATATTTATCACCCCAGCTTGGCAACAAAAGCCATGGCGGTGTCCAGTTAATCGCCGGTGGCCCTGATAATGAATGGAGCGTTATCAAAAATATCTTTTTTTCGATGATCACGTCGGCAAAGGAGTCGGTTTGGATTGCATCCCCCTATTTCATTCCGGACGAGGATATCTTATCAGCAATTAAGGTTGCTGCACTCAGCGGAATTGATGTTCGCCTGCTTGTCCCAAACCGACCGGACAAGCGAATTGTGTTCCACGCATCCCGTTCCTATTTTCCCGAGCTTTTAGAAGCAGGGGTAAAGGTATATGAATATCAACGGGGATTCATGCATAGCAAAATTATTATTGTTGATCATGAGTTAGCTTCTATCGGCACTTCCAACATGGATATGCGCAGCTTCCATTTAAATTTCGAAGTCAATGCCTTCCTTTTTCGCACGAAAAGTACGCAAAAGCTCGTCGCAGAATATATCAAGGATCTTGAAACAAGCGTAGCGCTAGAAATCGAAACATTTAACAAAAGACATATTGGCTTTCGCTTTTTGGAATCCATGTCGCGGCTTTTATCACCGCTGCTCTAATAATGAACATTTTTTGAAACCATTCCTTTCCCGGAGTGGTTTTTTTATATAAAAAAGGAATTTCCGGTTCAACAGCGAATTGTAGAATAGAGGTGGTGATAAAATGTTATCGGCGCGGACAAAAGCTGGGAAAAAAATCAGCTTAGGTTATCCTTATAAAAAAGAAACATTGCTCTATTTTCGAAGCAAAGAAGAATTTTTTTGTCCGATTT
>JAKACS010000302.1 GCA_021821235.1 Bacillota bacterium | reverse complement strand
GTATTCGCTGGGCGATAGACACCTCTATCAACCCGGTTTTTCCCTTTTCCTGGTATTCGCTGGGCGATAGAGCCTTCTATCAACCCGGTTTTTCCCTTTTCCTGGTATTCGCTGGGCGATAGAGCCTTCTATCAACCCGGTTTTTCCCTTTTCCTGGTATTCGCTGGGCAATAGACTCTTCTATCAACCTGATTTTTCCTTTTTTTGGTACCCATCGGGTAATAGACACCTCTATCTCCCGAATATCCTTCCATTATTGGTACTTTGTGGGGCGCCAAGAGTTCCCCAACCAAAAGAACTAGCCAAATTGTGCCAAATTTACTCGTAAATCAGCTTCACCAGGACATATAGCAACAGAAGTGCTTAAAGGTTTTCCGTATTAAATGTGTCTCCGCCCTCGATCGTTCCGTTCTGGAACCCTTTGTAAAACCAGCGCTTTCTTTGCTCGGACGTTCCATGGGTAAAGCTCTCAGGTACCACATAGCCTTGAGCCCGTTTCTGAATGGTATCATCACCGACCGCATTTGCGGCATTTAGTGCCTCCTCAAGATCACCTTTTTCAAGATACCCCTTCCCTTGAGCAAAATGAGCCCAAACACCGGCCAGGTAATCAGCCTGCAATTCAAAACGGATGGAGTAATCATTAGAATCTCTTCCAGAACGCGAGGCTTGATCACCGGTATGCAAAAGCGTTTGAACATGATGACCTACCTCATGGGCAATGACATAGGCCATTGCAAAATCCCCCGGAGACTGAAATTTCTGCTTCAGCTCTTCATAAAAACTTAAATCAATATAAAGTTTGTGATCACCAGGACAGTAAAATGGCCCCACAGTAGAACTAGCACTACCGCAAGCTGACTGAACACTGTTTCTGTATAAAACAAGTTTCGGATTTTCGTATTTTAGACCCTTTTGCTTAAAAACATCTGACCATACATCTTCCGTATCAGCTAGGACAACAGCGACAAAATCGGCCAGTTCTTTCTCCGAAGCGGATTCCTGATTTTCCGAAGTGGAATTCGACTCAATCGTCGAGGTCAGATTATTGAAGAGATCCCCCGGATTGCCGCCGAGAAGTGTAAAAAGGAGAACAATAACGATTGTGCCCATCCCTCCGCCAAGCATCGTTTTACCGCCAATGCTCCTGCGATCTTCAACATTTGAACTTTTCCGTCTTCCTTTCCACTGCATTTGTTTCCCTCCAGCAAAAATAGTAACTAGTTACTATTTTTACTGTGTTATACCCTTAAATCGACAAGAAAACCCAGTCTTCCGAAGACCGGGTTTTCATTCCCTTATTCGATGTATTCCAACGCTTGCTTTACATGGGCAAATGTTTTTATCGCAGACATATCGATTCCGTGATTGACAATAAACTGAGTTAAATCCGGACGTAAACCTGTTACAATCACATCTACACCTAACAAAAGAAGAACCTCACTTAATTGTTTGAGATAATTTACAATTTCCAAATCAATTGTTAAAATTCCTGAGCAATCAATAATGACATGCTCTAATTGAAGGTCTGCGATGTTAGGGACAACTTTGTTCAAAATATAGCTTGCCCGGTAAGCATCCATTACACCGATCAATGGAAGAATGGCAACATCTTCTTTTATTAGTACAATCGGCGCCGATAGTTCAGCCATTTCTTTTTGCATTTTTTCCTTATTCTGTTCGGTTAATTGTTCAAACGCTAAAATCATTTCGTTGTGGCTGACGTCCAGCAAGGTGTTGGCACGCTTAATGAGCGAGGCATTTTCCCGAACGGAAAGTCCAAAATCCACGCTTAATCTCGTTAGAATCTCAGTTAAGATCTCCCGCGTTGGCAAGTAGCGCACGGAAATTTCTGAAATATTTCCTCCTGCCGATATTTGCTGAACTGCATTCTTTTTACTCCAAACGACAACTTCTTCAGGAATTTCCTCCAGATCCTCCGTGAGCGTTTTTCCTAAAAAACCAATAAATTCAATATACATAGTAATGGCTTGTTGCTTTTCCTCTTCAGGAATTACTAAATTCATGGTGTGAAGGACGTTTTCAACAATTTCAACTGAAAGAGCCGCCGCATGTTTGGCTAAATAAGCTCCTACTCCGGACTTTGATGTCATTAATATATACCATCCTTTATCCTATTCTTAAGTAGATTATACATGATTGGCCTCGAAGATGCAGATCCATACACAATGGTAGAGGCAAAAGATTTTTTTAATATTCCATAAAATTTAAAGGTGATTGCCACAAACTAGTTGTGATTGTATTATGGAATAGGATTAAAAGTAAAAAATCCAATATTATGTAAAAATAGAATCTCGGAGGGGAAGTATGAGAAACCTATTAGGTTGTTTTGGGATTCTGATTGTCGTCGCTCTCGTGATTGCAATTATATCCTGGTTGTCTAGCAATATTTTAGGGGTTTTAGGAATTGGTATTACCATATGGGGAATATATGCCTGGATCAAAAATAGAAAAGCCGGAAATCGCGCGAAGCTTCCCATTATTGCAGCTATTATCGGTATATTTTTAGCATTTGGATGGTTTGCCTCAACTGGAAGTCAGCCGGACGTTGTAAAAGAGAAAAAACAAGATTCTGAGAAGATCTCCAGTGCAAATGAAAAAGCAAAAGAACAAGCGGCAAAAGAGGCATTAGCGAAACAGCAGGCAGAAGAGCAGGCAAAGAAAGAAGAAGAAGCCAAGCAGCAGGCTGCTGAAAAAGCTAAACAGGAAGCAGCACAAAAGGAACAGCAGACAGCTACAAGCCTTGGTTTAGTCGCAGCAACGATTTCTAGAGTTGTTGACGGCGATACTGTGCAGCTCTCAACCGGTCAAAAAGTGCGCTTGATTGGCGTCAATACGCCCGAATCAACGACAAGGCATGAAACGTATGGCAAAGAAGCCAGCAATTACACAACTGACAAACTTGAAGGCAAGCAGGTTTGGTTGCAAAAAGACGTATCTGAAACCGATCGCTATGGACGGTTGTTACGAATCATCTGGTTATCCGTTCCAACAAATGATATGGATGAAAATGAGATCCGAACCAAAATGTTTAATGCCGACCTTGTGTTAAATGGCTATGCCGAACCATCAACCTATCCGCCAGATGTAAAGTACAGCGATGTTTTTGTAAAATTTGCCCGCGAAGCCCGCTCTGCCAATAAAGGTTTATGGGCATACGGCTCTAATGGCACCACAAAAGGTGATTTGGATTCGACAGCCGGATCGACAGCTGCTCCCGCTTCATCCAGCAGTGGAAGCAATCGGAGCAGTTCATCCACCTCGGGTCAAGCAGCATCAAGCAGCACACAAGGAAGCTCTTCCACTTCTTCAGCTACAGCGGCAGCGCCAGCAAGCGGTACTACTGAATCTTTTCAAAACTGCACTGAATTAAGAAAGAAATATCCACAAGGTGTGCCGGCAGGCCATCCTGCCTACCAGTCCAAACTGGACCGGGATCACGATAATTACGCATGTGAGATCAATTAATACTCGCCCCTCGTGGGCATATTTTTTTAACAAAAATAAGGCTCCCTACCTTTTAGGAGAGCCTTATTCCTTCTTTTTCTCAAGTGGATCGACTTCTTCTGCCATTTCAACGCCGTAGGCATTTGGTTTCTGCTGATTGTATCCGCTCTTAATCTAACCGTTGAATATCAACATTGCCACGCTTTACAAATAAAAGTTTTTAAAATTTAAATACATCAATGAATTTCATAAATCAGACCCTCACTGACTCAACGTTTAACTAAAAAAGAGTACCCCTCTAAAAATACCGAAATGGTTAAGTGTCCTATCTTGGAATAAAGTATGTACTGTACAATTTTTTAATCCTATTTTTTCTGCTCAAATCCTGCGAATGGGTATTAAGTAGTTATTTTATTGTCTAAAAAATATGGAATTAATCTTAGTTAGTTGGATTGGATAAACATAAACATTTTGCTACGACTAGCATAATGGAAGTTTACTTATTATTACGCTAGTTCTAATGCGAAATTTAAAACCCTGAAATTCACAACACATATACATAAAGAACAAATACCCCTGTTAAAGAATGATAGCCTCGCAAAGATATATAAAGTAAAAATCACCACATATCAAAAATGCAACTTGTGTGAATCCACAAAGAGATATATATTCCATATTAAAAAAATTCCATAAAAAGGAAGGTAAAAGATGAATAATGACGAATTTATATATTAATTGCGTACCAATTATATGAACGGGAGGGAGTTTTTTGAAAAAATTGTGGTAGTTTTTAGTATTTTAGTGTTGTCAGTAGTTACTTATCTAGGAGGAGTCGGTAAAGCGGAGGCATATTATAGATGCTATGCTAGCGAAACTCGTTGTGCAGATGTCTATATGAGCTACGGTGATCAGTATATTGGATCTGGGAGTGTTTATTTATACAAAGGTGAGACGGCTAAAGTTGACTTTCAAACTGAATCAAACAGCCTTTTCCACGTAGCATTTGCTGCTTATTCTAGTTCTACTGGTTCTCGGGTTTCTGACTGGTGATATGCCGCATATGCCGGAGGAAGTGACTGGGTTTATTTCACTGCTCCTTCCAGTGGATATTATTATTTATTTGCTGCCTGTGATGGGGGAGACGATACCAGGTGTGAGGGGGGAGGTACAATAAACGGTAATTAAAAACTTATTCGGACTTTTATAACAAATAGAGTAGCAGTAGAAATTAAATGAATTTTAAGAATCAAAAAGGCCTTGGATTTCAAATCTAAGGTCTTTTATTTCTTTGTTTCTTGTATATTAATTTTTTCATATTTAAATACATATTTCAGATAATTAAAGAAAATAATAAATTGTACTTGGTGGAATTGTATTTTACGTTGAAAGGAGAAATTTTCGTGCAAAATAAATTAATCCCCTTTATTACAGTATATTTCATTATACTATTAGTATCACCAAAATTAACTCAAGCTACTGTTGACCCTGATGAATCATTTAAAAAAGACATGAAAAAATCTGGCTATGTTTCTGTTGAGGAGGCCATTACTAAGTTTGAAGTATTAAGCAAACATAAGATTATGCTACCTCAAATACCCTTTTTAACAAATTATGATGTTGGTTTAATTTCCAAAGAAAATTATTTAAAATTACAATTTATTAACACAAACAGTAAACAGAATTTTTCAATATTTGTTAAGGAATCCAAGGGAAA
>JAKACS010000301.1 GCA_021821235.1 Bacillota bacterium | reverse complement strand
ATGTTAAATAAAGCAAACATAAATGGCATCGCCATAAACAAAATCATGATCGTTCCGTGGGTTGTAAAAATTTCATTATAATGCTCTGATGTGAGAAATTTGTTATCCGGCATGGCTAATTGAAGACGCATTAAGACCGCGTCAATACCACCACGGAAAAGCATCAATAAAGACGCAATCAAGTACATGATTCCAATTTTTTTATGGTCAACAGTTGTAATCCATTCACGCCAAAGCCAGCCCCATTTTTTAAAATAGGTGAGATAAAAGATGATCGCAACACTGACCAATACAATGGAAGCATCTGCACCATAAATCATCGGGTCGCCTGTAACGAAAAAACCAGATGTATTCATCGAAAAATTCCCTCCTAATTTTTTATTTCTTCGTGTCCATACTTGTGATGTTATTACCGTCACCCATGTTATTTTTGTGCTGGTAATACATTCCACCGTTTTTGTTTACGATATCTTGGAACAGACCTTTTGGATAGGAAGAAAAGCTAAGCTCTTTTTCTGTGCTTGGCTTTGCCAGTTTGTTATACCCCTCATTTGTTAAGACAGGAGAGCCTTTCTTAACATCTGCAGCCCATTTATCGAAATCCGCCTGGGTTACAGACTTAACTCTAAACTGCATATGTGCAAAACCTTTTCCAGTGAAGTTTGCTCCAGAGCCGAAGTATTCCCCTGTTTTATCAGCTTGCAGCCATAATCCGAGCGACATTCCAGGCATTGTATATTCTTGCCCGCCCAATTGCGGTACCCAGAACGAATTGATGGATGCATCAGAAGTTAATACAAATTGAACTGGTACCCCAGCAGGGATTTCAGCGTAATTGACCGTCGCAATTTTTTTGTCTGGATACGTAAACATCCACTTCCAGTTTAGGGATGTTACTTGAACGACCATTGGCTTTACATCTTTAACAGGTGGCTTTGTTAAATTTAACGTTGTTTGTGCAGTAAAATACCCCAGAATTGCAACAATTACTACCGGAATTCCCCACCAAATAATTTCCAGCACTTTGCTATCAGCCCATTCTGGCTGGTATGGAGCCTTATTGCCGGGTTTATCGCGATATCGAACAAGGATAAATACAAATATCGCGATAACCGGGAGGATAACAATTGCCGTTAAAATAACAGAAATAATAATTAGACGCAGCTCTTCTTGAGCAACAGGTCCTTGCGGATTTAGTACAAGGTAGTTGTTCTTTTCACAACCAGCCAACAGTACGATGCCCAATAAAGCTAAAAAAGAAAGTTTAGCAGACCGGATCCATTTTCTCACTGTAAGTTCCCCCTTCAGTTTATTAGATTTTACTATTGAAACTATGATGATAGTAAAAAAGCTATATAAATATACCAAAAAAAACGCAAAATGAGAATAGGTTTAAGGGCAAATTCATAAATCGTCACAAAAAGTTCGATTTTAATAAAATATTTCCCCTTTATGGATAAAAGTGGTGGAAAATTCTTTTGTTTTTTTATAAAAAAAAGTTGAAATTTAGCATGTTCATCCATACCTCTTTGGTATATTAAAACTCTTTATTCGCATTTTTGCCAAAAAATTAAATTATTAAACAAAAAAATAACCGCTAAGAATGCGGTCATTTTTTTGCTGCCTTGTAATCCCAATATCGTAATGTATCTGTTTTTGATGTTGGGACACTTTTTATTACATTTCCATTTGAATCTTTATATACTTCATATTCGCGGTATGTTTCAACAATGTAGCCATTCTCTTTTGTTCGTTTTTCCAATTTTTCAACCGTGTTCGGTTGTTTTGCTACAGGAATTTGTTCGCTTGGGACAGCTGTTACCGGTTCGTTTGCAGAATAAATAAAATCCCGGTTTAACAAGGAATAGGGAGAATCCAGATACGCCATCAATCCCAAAGTCAACAAAAGAAAGAAAACGGCAGGAACTTTCATTTTCATTTAATCGGCTCCTTTGATAATGAAATCTTTGGATCCATTGTATGCATGGCCAAAAAGGATATTCCGGCAGGGGGAAAGAACAGGTCTTGAAACAGCAAATTAAGTTTGCTGAGAATAGGTTGAAAACAGAAAAAGGACAGACAATTTTATTTGTCTGTCCTTCAATAGCTACACTGTTTGCTTTGACCATTCTTCTACATTCCAAATTTTTGTTACCCAGTCTTCATAAAAATCAGGTTCGTGGGATACAAGGACAATTGTGCCTTTATAAGCTTTTAAAGCACGTCTTAGTTCTTCTTTGGCAACAACATCAAGATGGTTTGTCGGCTCGTCGAATACAAGCCAGTTGCTCTCATTCATTAACAATTTACATAGGCGAACCTTAGCTTGTTCACCGCCGCTAAGCTGATTCAGCGGCCGAGATATGTGTTCATTTTTTAAGCCGCAGCGCGCTAATGCTGCCCGTACTTGATGCTGGTCCAAACGGGGAAATGCACTCCAAACATCATCAATGGGTGTAATCCCTTGGGCTTTTACTTCTTGTTCAAAATAGGCAGGATAGAGAAAATCACCGTGTTCAATGGAACCGGAAAGCGGCTTGATTTTTGCTAACATCGTTTTAAGCAGCGTTGATTTTCCGACACCGTTGCAGCCGATAATGGCCACCTTTTCACCGCGTTCAATCGTCATATCCATCTTCGGCAGAAGCGGGTGTGTATAGCCAATTTCCAAATTTTTTGCCTCAAAGACATAACGGCTGCTTGAGCGTGATTCTTTAAACTCAAAGGTTGGCTTTAGGGTTGTCTCAGGCCGGTCAATCCGTTCGATGCGGTCGAGCTGCTTTTGCCGGCTTTTGGCACGACCGGTTGTCGAGTATCGTGCTTTATTTTTTGCTATGAATTCTTCCTGCTTTTTGATAAATTCCTGCTGCTTCTCATACGCATTGAGATGCTGATTTTTATTGATTTCCGCCAGTTCGAGGAATTTTTCATAGCTGGCGGTATAACGGGTCAGTTTGGAGAATTCTAAGTGAAAAATCACGTTTGAAATAGAATTCATAAATTCTGTGTCATGAGATATTAAAATAAAGGCATATGGATACTCTTTTAAATAAGATGTCAGCCAACGGATATGTTCGACATCCAAGTAGTTTGTCGGCTCATCTAAGAGCAGAACCGTTGGTTGCTCAAGAAGCAGCTTGGCAAGCAGGACTTTCGTGCGTTGTCCGCCACTCAGCGCACTGACATCCCGCTCCAGGCCGATTGCGTCAAGACCTAAACCTCTGGCAGCCTCTTCAATTTTGATATCAAGCGTGTAAAATCCTCCTGCATCAAGAGCATCTTGGATTTCTCCCATTTTTAGAAGAAGTTCTTCAAGCTCTTCAGAGGTTGCATCCGCCATTTTTGCAGCGATTTCATTTAGTTCCATTTCTTTTTCAAACAGGGAAGAAAATGCGTCGCGCAGTATATCGCGAATGGTTCTGCCAGCTGTTAAAACGGTGTGTTGATCCAAATAGCCGTACTGGGTGCCTGGTGTCCATTCAACCCGGCCATGGTCATGGATTAGCTGACCGGTAATAATATTCATCAAAGTGGATTTCCCAACGCCGTTGGCACCGACAAGACCAACGTGATCTTCCGCCAACAGTCGAAAAGAGACATCCTTAAATAAAGTTCGATCCCCAAATGTATGACTTAAATTTTCAACAGAAAGTAAGCTCATTTTTTTCAAAATCCTCGCTTTGTTTAATATCAAATTCGTCTCTCCATCATACTAAAATTTCGCCGCTACGGCTAGAGGTAAAGAAATACCAGCCTTTTTTGCCGCTTGTATAACGGGATAAAGGCCGCATACTTTCGGAATGATTCTCATATAATGAAGCGAATTGGGGGAGAGAGCATGGTTAATAAGTATGTAATCCATTTCTTTAATGAAGACGAACAGCCGATTACACTTCCGGTGAAAGCTGAAAATCCGGAAAGGGTCTCAGATAAAATTATTGCGCTGTACAACCAGCGCTGGTTATCGTTCCCGGTCACCGATAAGTATAGCCGCATATTCGGTTCCGAGCGAATTACGGTGAATTTAGAAAAAGTAAAATATTTCAAGATAGAAAAAGCATCAAAAGTGATGCTCGAGAAGTACGATGAGAATGATTTTATTCCATTCGAATAGGTGCTGGCAATTGTCGATCTTTTTTCATTTGCGGGTGAAATGATTTTTCAATATTTGTGTCCACAGTCGAATATTCTTTTCGTACTGATCCAACTTATCCATGTCCCTTGAAACGGCTTTTCTAGCATCGTAATAAGGCGTGATGTATTTTGGCTCGCTTGTTAAAACATATCCCCGGACGCTAGTTTCCTCATTTAAAAAAAGCGAATAATAAAAATAAAATTAGCATAATTGTTCGTATCTTATTGCGAAGTCGTCGTACGATACCCTTGGTTGAATAATATACAAAAATCAAGTAAGATAAATGTGAATGACTATTCAGAAAATTATTATTTTAACTGGAGGATTTGCATGAAAAAGAAAATCCCTGAAAGCTGGTGGGAGCAGCTAAGGCTTCCAATTATTTCTGCTCCAATGTTTTTAGTTTCGGGCGCTGATTTGGTGAAAAACTGTTGTTTGAATGGGATTATCGGCTCTTTTCCAGCTCCGAATGCAAGGCCAATTGAATTGCTGGATCAGTGGATGGGGCAATTAAATGCTGAATTAGAGGCGGCAAGGACAAATGATCCGGAAAGAAAAATTGCACCATGGGCGATGAACATGGTTGTCCATCGTTCATACAGCCGTTTGCAGGATGAACTTGCTTTGATTGAAAAACATCAGCCGCAATTGGTGATCACGTCATTGGGAAGTCCCAGAGCGGTTGTTGAGATTGTTCATCAATATGGGGGACTTGTATTCGCGGATGTGAGTGATCTTACGTTTGCAAAAAAAGCTGCTGAAACAGGAGTGAACGGGCTGATCCTTGTTGCCAGCGGCGCAGGAGGTCATGCCGGCCAAATTAACGGATTTGCGTTTGTCGACATGGTGAGAGATTTTTGGGATGGTATTATTGTCCTCGCCGGATCTATTTCAACAGGGAAAAGCATTTTGGCAGCCCAAGCAGCTGGAGCGGATTTTGCTTATATGGGTACTCGTTTTATTGTTGCTAAAGAGAGTATGGCTAAGGATGAGTATCGGCAAATGCTGATCAATGCGACACAGGAAGATATTCTTTTAACGGATGCTTTT
>JAKACS010000300.1 GCA_021821235.1 Bacillota bacterium | reverse complement strand
TTGGGGAAGTAAAATACCGCTGCATTGTTTGCATCCTTTAATTTTTTGGTGATTGCTTTTCTGTTTAGGATAATTCCTTATGGCTGTTGTAATTGCACGGTTCTCGCAAAAGAAAAACGCCCTTAATAACCAAGGACGTTTTTCTTTCTTCTCTGTAGTGATGGATGACCTGTGAGGGGCTCGAACCCCCGACCCCCACCCTGTCAAGGTGATGCTCTCCCAGCTGAGCTAACAGATCATGGTTTTATATTGTTTTGTTGGAGACAGTTATTACTATAATATGATTTTAAAGGGTTGTCAACAGCTTTTTACCGTTCTTTTTGTAAAAACAGTTTGACCACTGTTAGCCATGCCATGCATTCATAGAGGAAAATATAGGCTGTTTGAAGCCAAAAGTCTTTCGCTATTGTGACCACATCGACTATGTTTAAATAATCAATCACATTGAGTACCGATGGCAAAATCCATAGAAGCCATTTAAGGTACGGAAAAACGGCTGTTAATGGCGCCGCTGCTGTGAGACGATAATGACTAGTACCGCAAAAGCCAGCTCGGTGAAGTGAAACAATTTTTGATTGATTTTTAAGATCATGTTTACCACAGGAATTAGCTTCGATAGAAGACGTGACTAGCTTCCTTGACAAAACCCGCCCTTAACGTTAAGCTGTTCCTAAAATCAGAAAATTAGTGATCCTTTTTCGGCCGTTTATTCCTTTTTCAAGTAGATAAAATCTGGAGGTTGACTGTATGAAATTTGGTGTAGTTATTTTTCCATCAAAATCGCTTCAAGATTTGGCTAATTCTTATCGTAAACGGTATGATCCGCATTATGCTTTAATTCCTCCGCATTTAACGCTAAAAAGTGCGTTCGAGGCTTCGGAAGAGGAGATTAACCCGATTGCCGATAAACTAAGGCAGTCAGCAAAAGAAATCGAGCCTTTTGGGCTGATGACGACAAAAATCAGTTCCTTTCAGCCAGTGAACAATGTGATTTATATTAAAGTAAACTTGACGCCGGAATTGGAAGCGCTACACACTAAAATCAATCAAGAATTCCCGGGTGATCCTTCGGAATATTCGTTTGTGCCCCATATTACCATTGGGCAAAAGCTTTCAAATGATGAACATTTTGATGTTTACGGCTCTTTAAGAATGTTAAAAGTGGAACATAAAGAAGAGATTGACCGTTTTCATTTGCTCTATCAGCTCGAAAATGGTTCTTGGACCGTTTATGAAACATTTCGTCTTGGAAAGGAAGCATAAGCAGTGATTGTCACGATCGTATCAGATAAAAAACAATTAGAGGACGCTTTTTTCGTCCGGAAAACCGTTTTTGTTGAGGAACAAAACGTTCCTGTTGAAGAAGAAATTGACCAATATGAGGACGCCTCTAAACATTTTGTTCTGTACAAAGGAGAAGCACCGATCGCTGCCGGCCGTTTTCGCGTTGTCGATGGCTATGGCAAAGTCGAGCGCATTTGCGTGTTAAAAGAAGCAAGGGGCACCGGTGCTGGCAAAGAAATCATGAACCAAATTGAAAATTTTGCTGCTAAAACTGGCTTGGAGAAGTTAAAATTAAATGCGCAAACGCACGCCATTCCATTCTACGAGCGTCTCGGCTACGAAGTCGTATCCGATGAATTCCTGGATGCCGGCATTCCTCATAAAACGATGATAAAAAGACTTTAAACCAGGGTTATACACAAAAAGCACACGCAATCCGTGTGCTTTTTCGTTAGATTTTCCGATCAAAACGCCGGCCGATTCCGGTGAGTTCCGCGTAAATCGTATCTATTGATCTGCTTACTGGTTCGACCTTCTTTTTCAGTTCCAAGGATGTTTTACGAATGGGAAGAGTATTGGTTTGAAACAGGTTTGCTTTTCCGATGCGCTCAATTTGATCTGCCCGAAACGGATTGGTATCTCCCCTCATATCTCTAAGGCTGTATTGTTGATATGCATCAAATACAATTGGCAAAATATAGCCCATTAGCAAACACCCCTTTTTGTTTCCAACATATCTTTACCCTTTTTTTAAAAAATTGAAACATTATTTTAGCTAATCAGAATTTGTATCCACAAATTCTGAACGCACGACGGGCAAGGATGCCCTAGTCAGGCGAAAGGCACAGGACGTGCCGTTTTGAGCGTGATAAATTCAACTACGCCTCTGTCTTCGTCCTTAGGGACTCGCCAATCGGCGAGTTTTCATTTATGGTATGATTAAATTTGTCCTATTTTTAAAAACAAATGAGGGAAAACATTGAAAACGGCACTTTACCAAACTAAACTTATAAAACTTGAAACGTTGGAACGGGAGAAGTTTCAAAAAATATACAACGCCGGCAAAAGAGATGAGCTTTCTTGCTCTACTTGCGGCGAACCAGTCCGCCTATATCTCGGCATCGATCGGGAACCCTACTTTTTTCATGTGTATTCTGTTCAAAAAATATGCTCCGATCCGGCGCCTGAGCAAAACCAAGTAAAAGAAGAAGTTCCCGCCTATGTCGAGCAAAATGGGTTTCGGCTCCCAAAAGGACGGGCCATTACGGCTGAAAAGAAGAACATCAGGCCCTTTCAGCCCGCTAAAAGGATTCAAACGTCTTCCCCTTTCCGCTTTTCCAATCAATCCAGTCAAAATTTAGGGGAACCTTATTTGCAAAAATTGACCAAACAAGGGATTGTGCTCGATCTAAAACAAGCCTCTGCAGTTGTTAAAACAGACGGAGCACTGCTCGTTTTGGCGGGTGCCGGCAGCGGAAAGACACGGGTACTCACGGCAAGAACCGCCTATATGCTTGATGTAAAGCGAATCGATCCCCGATCGGTTATGCTTGTAACGTTCACTTCGAAAGCGGCACAAGAAATGAAAAGGCGATTGCTTTCCTATCCGAACATGAACAGCACTACAATCAATCAACTCGTTACGGGTACATTTCATAGTATTTTTTATCGGATTCTTTTATTCCATTCCCCTGAAAAATGGGCTGGAGAGAAATTATTAAAAAAGGATTGGCAGCGCGATCGCATTTTGAAGGAAGCCGGCAAAGAGCTCGGACTGTCGGAAAAAGAATTTGCCTTCGATCTTGCTTTGCAGCAAATCGGCTTTTGGAAAAACAGCCTGATCGCTCCGGATGCAGTTATTCCAGAATCAAAATGGGAAGCAGATGTTTCCTTTTTGTATCAAAAATATGAGGATTATAAAAAGCAAATGAGACTATTTGATTTTGATGATATGCTGGTCGGCTGTTATCAGCTTTTCACCTCTTTACCGCAATTGCTCGAACGCTACCAAAATCGGTTTCACTATTTTTTAATCGATGAGTTTCAGGACATCAATAAAGTTCAATACGAACTGATCAAGCTATTTTCCGCGAAAAACAAAAATGTATTCGCTGTTGGTGACGACGATCAAGCAATTTATTCATTTCGCGGCAGTGATCCGCGCTATTTGCTCGAGTTTGAAACGGATTTTCCAAATGCTGAAGTCATTACCTTGAATCAAAATTACCGTTCAACCTATGAGATTGTCGCTGCCGCAAATCAGATTATTGCCTGCAATCAAAGCAGGAGACAAAAGAAAATGGCTGCGCAATATTCATCGGCCCAGCAGCCGGTGATGTTTTTTCCATATGATGAAGAGGAAGAGGCCACAATGATTGTCACCGATTTGCAGGAGAAAATGGCAAATGGTGCCCACCCGTCTGATTTTGCGATTCTCTTTCGGACAAATGCTGCTTCGCGCGCGATTTTTGAACGGTTGGCCAATTCCAATCTCCCTTTTGTGATTGATCAAGATGCTGATTCTTTTTATGAAAGATGGATCGTCAAAAGTATTCTTGCTTTTTTAAAAATTAGCATTCATGAGGACGATGCAGCGGCACTGGCCGATATTTTGCCGCCATTGTTTTTAAAACAAGCTGTGTTAAAAGACATCAAAGCGAAAAGCATTTTACATGATTGCAGTTTTTTGGAAGCACTCGGTCAGGTGAAAACCGGACACTCCTTTCAGGAAAAAAAGCTAAAAACCGCGATTGGCCTAATCCGGTCGCTGAAAACATGCAAACCGCTTATGGCGATCGAAGTAATTGAAAAGGAAATCGGCTTTCAAGAGTTTTTAAAAAAGCGGGGAACAGAAGCGAATCAACTTGAAAAAGGTGCAGATGATGTCAAGGATTTAAAGGTAGTGGCGAAAAATTTTGCAACGGTTGAGGCACTATTGGAACATGCACGCCATATGGCTGCGATGAATAAAGAAGTGAAGAAGATGGGAGTACATCTAGACAACAAAATTACCTTAAGCACCATTCACCGGGCAAAAGGATTGGAATACGGGACTGTTTACGTAATCGGCGCAGTTGATGGCAGCTTGCCCCATGACTTTGCGCTTGGAAACGCGGATCAGGCTGCGATGGAAGAAGAACGCCGCCTCCTTTATGTAGCAGTAACCCGGGCTAGAAATCAACTCTATTTGTCGATCCCGCAAAGACGGCGCGGGAAAAAAGCACAGCGCTCCCGCTTTCTTGCACCTCTGCATTCATAAAATTATAACCACCCTGCAAAAAGGGTGGTTATGAATTATTTTTTGTTCATCATATTGGCAATGGTGTTAAAATCGAGCTGCTTGCCATCTTTAATAATCGATTGGACAATTTTATCTTCTAATTCCTTGTTGACTGGTTTGTTGGCAATTTGTGAAACACGGCGAATTACACTGCGAACTGTTTTTTCGTCTTTAAAATTGGCATTTTGCAATGAGTTCGCCAAATCAAAGATGTCTTTCATATTAACGCCCGTTTTTTTCTCAATATTTTTAAAAAATCCATTATCCATTTTGAAATTTCACGCTCCTTCATAAACTACTTTATTGTATGAAGGAAGGCTGAAAAGGTGAAGGGTGGCTAAAATATAGCCACCCTTGCTGCAAAGCTCTTATTTATCAATAAAAGCTTGCCCCGACAATGATCAATAAGATAAACAATACGACGATTAATACAAAAGTGGAACCTCCATAGAAACCGCCGCCGTAGCCGTAGCCGCCCCATCCGAAGCACATAGACTGTCACCTCACTTATCTAATCTCATGATTAAGATATGAGACAACACGAAAAAGTGTATAGGCGCGACCCCTATTGAACAAGGATCCAGGCAAGTTTTATTTTGGTTAAACTACTCAACTAAGGGATCCTGCGCTCAAA
>JAKACS010000299.1 GCA_021821235.1 Bacillota bacterium | reverse complement strand
TCCTTAAAAAAATAGCGGGCACATAGGAATTGAGCATGGAATATTTATTAATCCCCTTGAACAGATTGGCCAGAGGATAAGTCGAAAAACGGGCAAAAAGGCAATTCGTATAATTTAGCAATAATAGGAGCTTTAGAAGATGTTTATACAATGAGTAAACATAATTTAAATGAGGTGACAAACTTACTCTAAAATAACGGGTCTTTATTAAAAAAGTCGTTAGAGTAAACGCACTAGAAAAATAATGATTCCTTGCTATTGGATTTTAATGACATCATGAAGAAATGAAGATAAAGAATCCTTAAAGAAAGAATGACTTTGTCATGGGGGCGATGATTTTTTATCAGCATAGAATCCTGCTATTACAAAATGAAGGCTTTAAATCCGAAAAGACCGAAAAAGATAAGAAAAAGGGGCTTCCTAAAAATCATCTAGGGCAGCCCTTATTAACCAAAATTAAATATCCAGCGATGTTGCTGATTGCTTAAATACTTTGGTTATGACGACTAAATAAACGGCACCTAGGATGATCCATGTCACTCCAAGTTTAATGGCGGTCATATCCATTCCTTTTATGACATATCCAATCACAAGGAATCCAATAAGTGGAAGAATCAGATGTCTGACATAATCTTTTGATTTTTGTCGAATGATATAATGATAAATAACGGAAACATGCAGGACAAGGAATCCAGTAAGTGCTCCGAAGTTAACGATATTGGTAAGAACACCAATTTTGCTTTGAAAAAATAACCCAACTGCCAACGAAACAACCGCCACGAGAATCGTGCTAATATATGGGGTTTTGAATTTTGGATGAACCTTTGCAAGAACAGTAGGTAATTTGCGGTCACGAGCCATGGAAAACAAGATTCTCGAAATCGCAGCTTGAGCGGCCAGCGCGTTTGCAATGCCCCAAGAGAATGCTGTTGCAATAATCGTTAAATTCTTTAACCAAGTACCGCCGGCTTTTCCGGCAATTTCATAGAATGCAGTGTCCAGATTGGTTAAACGCATTCCAGCACCAAGATCGCTGGCAACCCAGGTCTGAAGAATAAATAATACACCCACGACGAGCAGGGCAGTAATCGTTGCTTTTCCTACTACTTTGCTTCCGCCTTTTACTTCCTCTGACAAGGTGGAAATTCCATCAAATCCAAGAAAGGACAATACAGCTATCGAAACCGCACCCATCACAAGGGATAGGTTGAATTCACCTGGATTATAAATTGGTTTTGTTGTTAACTGTCCGTTTCCCATTCCGTTCGAGAGAGCAACGAGGCCGACAACAATAAAGATTGCTAACACGATAAATTCTAAGATTAAGATAATTTTGTTAGCTCTTGCGGTAAATTCCACTCCAAAAACATTAATAACGGTGTTCACTGCGATAAATAAAATCAGCCAAATCCACATGGGGATAGACGGGATTAATGCGGTTAGGGCTGCTGCACTGACGAGATACAAGAGCGCAGGAACAAGGATATAATCAAGCAAGATCGCCCATCCGGCAAGGAAGCCGACTTTGTCATTGATTCCTCGTTGGGCATATGCATAAACCGATCCGGCAATTGGGAACGCTTCGGACATTCTTGCATAACTCAATGCTGTGAAAATCATTCCAGCCATTCCAATCATGTAAGCCAAAGCGACCATTCCCTTAGATGCATCGGTAATATAACCGTAAACACCAAACGGAGCGATAGGGACCATGAAAATCATCCCATAGATCAATAAATCCCAAAATGTAAGTGCTCTTTTTAATTCTTGCTTGTAGCCGAAATTTTCTAATGACATGCAGTTCCCCCCATTTTTTTTAGATTGTAATATCGAGCTGGCGAACAATGGCCATTGGTAATTCAAAGCGTGCGGTTTTCAACGGATCGACCACCTGGGAAATCTGTAAATTCCCGCCGATGCTGAGTAAGAAAATTGCATCATGTTTGGTGATTCCTGCTTCGGATTCTAAAAAATTCACCATATTTTTAGTTGCAACAGTTGCGGCATCATCGAGACTTTCTTCTGAAGCAATGGTATAAAGTGCATGTTCTGTTTTGACCATTGGGACCTTCCACTGCTTCCCTTTGATCACCTCAACCGTAACGGTCACTTCTCCAGCAATTTCCACGCCGCAGACGGAGACTTCGCCATCTCCCATTGCTGCATGAAGATCACCCATTGCTAAAAGGGCTCCAGGGACATTAACAGGTAAATAAAGCGTAGATCCCTCTGTAATGACTTTTGAATCCATATTTCCACCGTGTTTATTAGGGGTTCCACAAGAAATGGATTCCCCGTTCTCAGGTGCCGTACCAATTACGCCAATCATCGGATTTAACGGCACTTCAATCTTGTCTACTAAAATTGCCTTCCCTTCCCGAATGGGAACCATTTGAATTACATTTTCGCTTAATTCTTGCCCGAGAACTCCAAGTCCTGGGCCGGTCATCATCACACCTTGGTCAGCTAATTGCATCTTTTCAATTTTTATCATGAGGATATCTCCGGGCTCTGCCCCCTCTACAAAAACAGGGCCTGTTGCAGGATTAATGCGGTTCCAGTCTAATTCATTAAAAGGTGTATCAGAAGAAGTAATCTGGTCTTCAAAACAATCACAGGTTTCAAACACGACTGTTGAGCCGTCTGGTACAGAAAGAACTGGTTTGTTTTGATCTGACATTGCATAGATTAAATTCTTTTTCTCTACTCGGTACATCATAATTCCTCCTCGTGTTTAGAAAATATCTAGGTATTCCTTTAATTCCCAATCCGTTACGTGCAACCTGTAACGATCCCATTCTGCCTGCCGTAATGTAAGATTGTCATTCATAAATGATTCTCCAAGTATTTCTTTAAAAAAAGTATCTTTTTTCAAATCATATAGAGCTTCCCCTAATGAAAATGGGAGCGGTTCAAAGTCAGATGTATACCCATCTTGATTTTGCAGTGGGGGAGTCGGTTCAATCTTTCTGCGAATTCCGTCCAATCCCGCTACTAAAATAGCTGCCAGTGAGATATATGGGTTCGTATCTGCTCCAGGCAGCCGATGTTCCAACCGGGTATTCAGCCCCCGGCTTTTAGGAATGCGGATCATGGCACCGCGATGTTCATATCCCCAAGTGTTGGTTGAGGGGGCAAAAGAATACGGCTTAAGCCGTTTGTAACTATTTATAGTTGGATTCACGAGTGCGCATAAGGTTCGGGCATGCAGCTGCTGCCCGCCAATAAACCAGCGGCACAAATCAGAAAGGCCATCTGGTGCAGATGGGTCCGAAAATAAATTTTGGGCATTTTCATCATGAAGGGATAAATTTAAATGAGCACCGCTCCCGCTCATATCGTTGACGGGCTTGCTCATGAAAGTTGCTTTGTAGCCTATATCATGAAGAATCTCTTTTATGCTGGTTCGATAATAAAAAGCCATGTCGGCAATTTCTAAATTCCAAAATGGAGAATGGGTCACTTCGAATTGCCCAGAACCATACTCCGTATTGGCCACTTCAGGACCAGCTCCCATTTCAGCAAGTCCTTTTAGTAAGGAAACAAATATTTCTTCTACTTGAGCCTGTTTCGTTTCAGAAAAACAGTGTAATCCTTTCCAGGAGGGCTCCAGCCCGTTTTCAGTTTCTTTAAAAGCATAAAATTCGTACTCAAATGCTCCATAAACTAGATAGCCAGCTTTTTTATATTCCTGAAGAACCCGCTTCAACACGTGGCGCGGAGCTGTTTCAATCGGTGTGCCATCCCCGTTGTAAAGATCCCCAATCAGCCGTGCTATTCCCGGTTTATAGGGGAGTGGGCCAAATGTCGAGTAATCGGGCTGGATTTCCCAACTTGGAAATCCGCCGTGAAATCCTGCACCAACCTTTGTTTGTACACTTTGTGAGGTATCCATAGAAAAAAGGACTGATGGGAAAGAAATGCGTCCACTTGTACCCAGTTCTAAAAATTTTTGCGCTGGAATATATCGAGCTCGAGCGATATTAGAGGTATCATTTAGCGACATTCGTACAGTATGAATTTGGTGATCTCGAACCATTTGTTGGATATGAATCTGCCAATCGGATTCCAGCAATTTCTGCTCCCCTCCTTTCGCTTTTGAACCACTATATAGTAGTTTTGATTGAAATATACAGTAAATTTAAAATCTTTTCAACTGTTTTTATATTTAATAATTGACGGTGGTATGTAAATGAACCATAATGAGAGAAAAAGTGTTTGTTTATCATAATTTATCATGGTTCATTTTCGATTGAGCATTTTAATTATGAACCGATAGTAAGGTGGAATGATTATGAATGTCCCTTATATTGTAAAAAGCCCTTCAAGTATTGCATTATTAGAATCGGTCAAACGGCTCGCCAATTTTCCAACAACCGTTTTAATTGAAGGAGAAATAGGCTCAGGAAAGAAGATGATCGCGGAAAAAATCCATACTTTGAGCGACCGATCGAATATGCCTTTTGTCAAAATAAACTGTGGTTCTATTGTGGATCGTGAATTACACATGGAGTTATTTGGAACGGATCGCACCGCAATGCCAGCAGGTAAAAGAGCCTCGGGTTTAATAGAGACAGCAGATCAAGGAACACTTTTTCTTGATGAAGTTGGTGAGCTAAGTGCAATATTACAAGTCAAGTTACTTAAATTTTTGCAAGATCGTGAAAATGACAGAAGTGGGGGAAGTTGGTCCAAAAAATTAAATATACGGATTATCGCAAGCTCAAGCACCCCGCTAATTCAACTTGTCAAGGAAAAGAAATTTCGGGAGGATTTGTATTACCGCCTGAACGTTGCTTATATTGCTGTACCTCCTTTGCGCGATCGCCCGGAAGAAATCTTACCATTAATTAACCATTACCTTCTTTATTTCTGCAAGGAATACCAATTAAAGAAATGGTTCAAAAACGAAACATTAGAAATTTTAAAAAATTATCCCTTTCGAGGGAATATTTTAGAACTTAGGAATTTGGTTGAAATGCTTTGTGTAAATACCGCTGCAGACTATATTCTTCCATCTGACCTTCCAGGATATATTGTTCCGAAACCTGTATCAGTTAGATCATTGGAATCCCAGGTGGGTGAGTTTGAAAGTCAATTGATCAGACACGCGCTTGAAATGGAAGGGAGCATTCGCAAAGCTGCTGCCCGCTTGCAAATAAGCCATGCAACCTTACTGCGAAAAATGCATAAATGGGGGAT
>JAKACS010000298.1 GCA_021821235.1 Bacillota bacterium | reverse complement strand
TGGATGTTTCCGGGATATTGCTTCGCAACTTCTTCGCCGCGTAATACACGCAATGCACCTTCAGCCAATGCTTGGAGCTCGTTCTCACCGGGATGAACAATCACATCAGCAATCCAATGAATCCGGTCGATAATCATTTTGACAAACTGAACGCCATAGGCCAAACCACCTGTTAAAATAATAGCATCGACTTTGCCAAAAAGGACGGTACTTGCAGCACCAATTTCCTTGGCCACTTGATAGGCCATTGCTTCATAAACCAGTTTCGCCTTGTCGTCCTTGTTCTCAATCATTTTTTCAATTTCCACCGCATTGCTTGTGCCGAGATAGCCAAAAAGGCCGCCATTTCCAACCAGTTTTTTCATCATTTCATCAAGGTAAAATTCTCCTGAGTAACATAAAGAGACCAAATCCCCTGCCGGTACGGTGCCTGCCCGTTCAGGGCTGAACGGACCGTCCCCATGCAGGCCATTGTTAACATCGATCACTCTGCCGCGCTGATGAACACCGACTGTAATTCCGCCCCCCATATGGGCGACAATGCAATTCATTTCTTCATATTTTTTTTTGTAATCATGGGCAACCCGCCTTGCAACCGCCTTTTGGTTTAAAGCATGAAAAATACTTTTGCGCTCAATTAATGGAAAACCAGAAATTCGGGCAATCGGTTCCAATTCATCTACAACAACCGGGTCGACGATATAGGCTGGAATGTTTAACCCAAAAGCAATTTCATATGCAAGAATGCCGCCTAAATTGGAAGCATGCTGGCCGGCAAAACCGGATCGTAAATCAGAGAGCATCGCTTGATTCACGGCATAAGTTCCCCCTGGAATCGGACGCAGCAATCCGCCGCGGCCGCAAACAGCATGGATTTTCGAAAGATTAATTCCGTTTTCTTCTAAAGTCTCTAATATCGTCTTTTTTCGAAACTCATATTGATCAATCATTTTCTCAAACGAATGAGTAAATTCTGAATCATGGCGAATCGTCTTTTCCAAAATGGAAACTTCATTATCAAAAACACCGATCTTCGTGGAAGTCGATCCTGGGTTAATAATGAGAATTCGATACTCTGTTTCCGGCACGTTCTGACCTCCGCTAACGTTATTCTCCCTTTGTCCTTTTTTAAGCTAAAAAGGCAAAGACGCTGAACGATGATTCAGCGTTTTTCTACCTGCCCTTTGCTTGTTTCATGAATGGCGCCGGCTTAAAATATCATGGCCGTTTCGTAAAAATTGGCTCCGGGCGTTACGCACTTTTTCAATCCTCTCTTCTGCCATGCGATCAGCCGCAACATATGTTGGAATTCCGTCGCGTTTTGAAATGGCAATAACCTTCTCGATGTTATCGTAAATAAGTTCAACTTTTTTTAGCGCCCGATCGGCATTGTAGCCATACAGTTCATCAGCAACATTGATGACGCCGCCCGCATTGATTACATAATCAGGGGCATAAACAATTCCCATTTCAT
This sequence comes from Bacillota bacterium, assembly GCA_021821235.1. The sequence goes on along the minus strand of JAKACS010000298.1, from coordinate 3,763 downwards.
GAATCAAATCCCCGTGGATAGTATCCTTTAATTGGTTATTGGCTGAACCTGCAATCACTTTTGCCTTCAATTGTGGGATCGTTTGATCATTTATCACCGCACCTAGAGCGCAAGGGGCATAAATATCGCATTCAACGCCATATATTTCATTTGGGTCAACCGCTTTTGCACCAAATTCGGTTACGACACGTTGAACTGCTTGTTTATTAATATCCGTAACAATTAAATTCGCCCCTTCTTCATGAAGATGACGGCAAAGGCTGTAGGCAACATTGCCAACTCCTTGGACAGCAACCGTTTTTCCTTCTAAAGAATCGGTGCCAAATGCGGCTTTCGCTGCTGCCTTCATCCCCTTATACACGCCATATGCGGTAACAGGCGAAGGATTTCCCGATGAACCGAATGCAGGTGAAATACCGGTGACAAAATCGGTTTCTTCATGAATGATATCCATATCTGCTACCGTCGTTCCTACATCTTCTGCCGTAATATAGCGGCCATTTAACCCTTGAATGTAACGGCCGAATGCACGGAATAGCGCTTCACTTTTGTCCTTTCGCGGATCACCGATAATGACGGTTTTTCCGCCGCCAAGATTCAAACCGGCTGCTGCGTTCTTATAAGTCATCCCCCGGGCAAGGCGAAGGGCATCTTCAATGGCCGCTTCTTCCGATTCGTACGTCCACATCCTTGTTCCTCCAAGAGCAGGACCTAATGTTGTATCATGAATCGCAATAATTGCTTTTAATCCGGATTGCTTATCCTGGCAAAAAACCAATTGCTCATAATCATATTTCTCCAAATACGTAAATACTTCCATTTTTGATTGCCTCCCTAATTTGAATCCCTATTTCAGCACAGAATTTATTGCAAGACTAAGGGAAAAGAGTTTGTTTTCTGCAGTGTCTGACCTTGAAGTTAATACAATTGGCGCTTTTGCACCAGAAACAACACCGCCTACTTTCGCTTTGGCAAAATACACCAGGGATTTATACAAAACATTTCCCACTTCAATTGCCGGTACGAGTAAAATATCTGCTCTTCCAGCAACCTCACTTTGAATCCCTTTCTGTTCAGCAGCAAAGATGGAGACTGCGTTATCTAGCGCGAGCGGTCCATCCACGAGGCAGCCATTTAGTTGTCCGCGCTTGTTCATCACCGTAAGGGCGGCCGCATCAACCGTGGCCGGCATGGCAGGTGTGACCGTCTCAACTGCTGCAATCGGAGCAACCTTGGGAAGTTCGATGCCAATTGATTTCGCAGTCACCACAGCATTTTCAATGATCTGTCTTTTTTGTTCCAAATCCGGTGCAATATTGATTGCCGAATCCGTGATCAGCACAAGTCGGTCAAATCCCGGTATTTCAAAAGCAGCAATATGTGAAAGAACACGCCCTGCTCGCAAGCCATATTCCTTATTTAAAATGGCTTTAAGAAAAAGAGCAGTTGGAAGATTTCCTTTCATCAGCACATCGGCTTCTTCGCTGCTCACGGCTTGAACCGCTTTTTCAGCTGCAACTTCGTTTGAGGGAACGCCGATTATGTTCAATTTCCCTTCAACCAGAAGATTGGGCTTCTTTTTCTCCAAAATTTGCACGATTCTTTCTTTATCGCCAAACAATAAAAACTTGGCAAGGTTTCTTGTAATGGCATCTGCGATCGCATCGATCACTTCTTCATCTTCGGCTGCTGCCACAGCGACTGTCTTTGAAGGGCACCGGGCTGCTCGATCCACTAGTTCGTTCAATAACAACGTCCTCTCAACCCCTTTTTTAAAAACCTCAGATCTCCCTCACATCTAAATCAATGCAAAAAGCGTGCCAAACAAAGAATCATGAAAACGCTTCATTTCCCTAAATCTCACTATGAAAAATAATTCACACTATGAAAATTATTGCATGCCATTGTTTTCAAGTTTGTATTTTTCCAGTTTGTAATAAAGATTTCTCACTGACAAACCAAGCGTTTTTGCTGTTAATGTTTTATTGCCGTTTAGCTTTGACAATGTTTGTTGAATAATTCTTTTTTCATATTGATCAAGCATTTCCGCAAGTGGCTTATCCTTCGAAACAGAATCGATCCTCATTTCATATGTACCCATTTCCGATTGCTTATTCTTCAACTCTGGGAGATGCTGCACGTCTATTACTACTTCACTATAGTTCATAAAAATCATCGCTCTGCCGAGAATGTTCTCAAGTTCCCTAACGTTTCCCGGCCAATCGTATCCAAGCAGCTGCTGCATCGCTGCATCGCTGATCCCTTCCACATTCCGTCCATAATCTTGATTAATCTTCTGGATCAGCCTTTCACACAACAAAGGTATCTCTTCTATCCGCTTCCGTAGCGGCGGTATTTGAATCGGCATCCGGTTCAGACGATAATATAAGTCTTCCCTAAAGGTTCCCTTCGCAATTCCTTTTTCAAGATTCACATTCGTCGCCGCAATGACCCGAACGTTAATCGAAATCGCCTTTGTCCCGCCAACGCGAAGAATTTCATTTTCTTGCAATACCCTTAGCAGCTTTGCTTGTGTTCCGGACGATAACTCTCCGATTTCATCGAGAAAAATGCTGCCGTTATTGGCTTCTTCAAATAAACCTGTCTTCCCGCCCCTGAGCGCTCCGGAAAATGCCCCTTCTTCGTAGCCAAACAGCTCGCTTTCCAGCAATGATTCGGAGATGGCCGCGCAATTAACCCGAATGAATTTGTTGTATTTTCGATCGCTTGCATTATGAATTGCATGGGCAAATAGCTCTTTCCCTGTTCCAGATTCCCCTCTCAATAGGACAGTCGCAGGTGTTTTCGCTCCTAATTTAGCCTGTTCAATCGCAATGACCATTTCTTCGGATTGTCCGATAATATCTTCAAAAGTATACTTTGCTTCAAGGGTGCGAATAATTTGCCGGGCACGGTACAATTCGCGATTAAGATTTTTCAATTCAGACATATCATGGATTACACCGACGCTCCCTTTTAACTTTCCTTTCACAATAATCGGAGCGACATTTACAATGACTTCCCGTTTTTTGGGACCGACCCTCATCGGCACACCGCGAACCGCTCGTCTCGTCTTTAGTACTTTCATATGCATGCTTTCGCCTTCATAAATATCTGCAGATGCAGGTTTTCCTATTACCTGGTCTTCAGAAAGACCCGTTAATCTTGTGTATGCCGGATTAATAAGGATTCCTTGTCCCTTTTCATTTACCACAGAAATAGCATCATCGCTTGATTGAATGATTGCTTGCAGCATTGTTTTAATTTCTTTAAGGTCTGTCATTTCTTCTGCGAGCTTGACTACTTCTGTAATGTCTTTAAAAACGGCAAAAGCACCAATTAGGGTTCCATTTCGTTCGATAATCGGAATCCGGGTTGTAATAATTTTCCGGCCATTCTCTAAAACCATTTCCTGATTGGCTTCCGTTCTCCGTGAATTTAAAATATACGGAAGCCGGCTAGTGGCTATCACGTCTGTAACGTATTTGCCAATGGCTGTCTTTTTCGGAATCCCCATCATTTTTTCCGCCCGTGTATTAAACAAAATGATGGTTCCCTTTTCATCAATAACAACCATTCCGTCATCGGTTGAATTGAAAATCAAATCATGTATATACGATTCATTCTGCTGTTTTTGCAATAACTCTTCTTTTTCTTCCATCAGCTTGGCAATCAAAAAAGCAACACTTCCGGGAATCAGAACCGTTTTCTTGCTTTTGGCTTCCCGAAGCTGTTGGAAAACAGCTTCATCGCCCGTTACTTC
>JAKACS010000297.1 GCA_021821235.1 Bacillota bacterium | reverse complement strand
AGGAAGAAATGAATGCCTTTATAAATAAGGTAAATGACTCCTGCCAGGAGCCAGACAAATGTACCGGGTCATATCGGAATTTTTGGCTTAAAAAGATTCCCATCATTCCCGGTCGCATTTGTCCTACCGATCCCTCAAGAACCAGTTGAACATTCAGCCGCTTGTTTTTTTTCTTCTTCCAATTTAAAAGGCCTCCTCCATGTCGGATTGATCTATTTACCTTTCCTTAAAACCATGTTTGAAAAATATTTACCCAAATTTTAATCGCGGTTGCTCCAATTAATACAGCAAGAATCGCTTGCAGGATTTTTGTATTCATTCGCTTACCGGTTTTTGCCCCAATCGGCGATGCGATTAAACTTGCGATTACAACAATAATCGAAGGCAAAATTTCAACCTGCCCTGTCGTTACCTTTCCGACTGTAACACCTATGGAAGAAATAAGCGTAATCGCAAGGGAAGAAGCAATTGTAATCCGAATTGGAATTTTTAGCACTGTCAACATAATTGGCACAAGCAAGAAAGCCCCACCTGCTCCAACGATCCCCGCGGCAATTCCGACAAGAAACGCCAGCCCTCCGGCAAGCCCTTTATTTATTTTTAGCTGTTCTGCCGGTTGCCCTTCAACGTCTTTTCGGGGAATAAACATTAGAATAACGGCAATGACTGCAAGAATTCCATATACGAGATTAATTCCTTGTTCAGATAATAATTGGGAGCCATAGCCGCCAACGAAGCTGCCAATTAGCACACTTATTCCCATTGTTAAAATGACCGTCTTGTTTAAATAACCGCTTTTTCGATATATAAGTACGCCGCCGATTGTTGCAAAGAACACCTGGACGGCACTGATTCCCGAAACTGCATGGGATGTGAACGCTGCAAAACCCAACAGCGGCGGAACATACAGCAGCATTGGAAAATTGATAATCGCTCCGCCAATCCCAACCATCCCGGAAATGAACGAACCGATGAAACCGATAAGAAACAAAACAAGAATATAGGTCCATTCCATGGCAAGACCTCCCAAAACACAGAAAGGCACTTAAAGTGCCGGTTCTGTGCAATTTATTTTCATTTATGCTTTTTTAATCCAGAATTTGAAAACATCATTTTCATCTTCTGTTTTAACTAATTCATGTCCAGTTGAATTGGCCCATGCAGCCAAATCTTTTTTTGCCCCTTTATCAGTTGCGTGGATTTCTAACACTTGACCCGATTCAAGTGTGTCAATCGCTTTTTTTGTTTTTACGATTGGCATTGGGCATGCTAATCCCTTTGCATCTACCATTTTATCAGAATTCATTTATAATATCCCCTTTGCTGTTTGATTAATGAGTGTGATGAAGGGCGCAACGGTTTGGCCCGATTTCAAGTTCTTGTTTCTTTTCTTCATCTGCAGTCATACTACCGCGGTTAATCGCGACGATTTCTTCAAAATTTGGCGGGGTTTCGCTGTTTGCATTCGCAACAACTTGTTCAATAAACTCAGCCTTCACTTTTGTTTGCATCATTTCATTACGGGCGCGAATGTTTCCAAGTGTATCCCCAACAAAACCATGCTCATTCATTTCATCGTCAAGACTCGCGTAATGTCCAGGAAGAACAATGACATCATCAGCGATTTTTGCCACTTTTTCAAAAACAGTATCATATAGGTCTTCTGCCCACTCAGCTGCTTTGCCACCTAAGTCCGGACGACCTAAGCCGCCGACAAAAATGGTGTCTCCAGCGAACAAAAGCTTGTTGTTAACGAAGAACGAAACACTGCCTGGCGTATGGCCCGGTGTTTTCACAGCAAGCACTTCAAGACTCACTTTTTCAAATTCAATGTTGGTGAAATTTTCAAGCGGGTTGAAATCAAATACTGCGCCCTCGCTCTTCATTAAGTAATACTCGGCACCAACCCGGTCTGCAAGTTCTTTACCACCTGAAATATGGTCTGCGTGCAAATGAGAGTCAACAATATGAGTAATTTTTACTCCCTCATTTGCTGCGGCTATTTCGTAAACATCTAGGAAGCGAGATGCATCAACAACAAGCGCTTCTTCTCCGGAGATCACCATGTACGAAAGACAACCTTTTCCAACACGGAGAAATTGATACACTTTTACGTTCTCATCTTTGTATACTTCTGCTTTATATAAATACTCACTCCAGGACTTCATTCCACCTGATAAATAAGCAAGATTTTCAACTCCAGCTTCTTCTAAACTTTCAGCAACAAACTTTGACGAACCTTCCTTTGCACAGACAACAAGAATTTGTTCATCTTTCGGCAGCTGATCAAGGATATGATCGACTCCATCAATCAAATCAAAATAAGGAATATTAATCGATTGTACTGCTTCGCCTTCAATTTTCCAATCTTTATAATCACTTTCATTGCGAACATCCAAAATAAATAAAGGCTTTTTATTCACAACCAAATTGGCTACTTCTTCTGCAAGCATTGCTTTTAATGTCAAATTATTTACCCCCTATGGTATTAATAATGTTATAAAATCCCCATCCGAATCGTTAATGAATAAACAATCGTTATTTGCTTAACTGTGTTTTCAATTAACGCCAACCAAGCTGGCAGTCATCCGCCCCATCCCCCAATGGGACGGATGATTAATCTTTTCAATTATGCTTCAACTTCGCCTTCCCAAGACATCATGCCGCCTGTCATATTGGTTACATTGAAACCATAACTTTCTAAGAAACGGCAAGCTTGAGAGCTTCTTGCACCAGAACGGCATACCATAATGTATTCCTTCGATTTATCTAAGTCTTGCATACGGAACTCGATTAGTCCAAGTGGAATGTTTACCGCTGATGGAATTTTTCCAAAAGCAACTTCATGGGTTTCGCGAACATCAATAATATTCAACTGTTCACCATTGTTTAATTTTTCTTCTACTTGTTTTGCCGATATAGTTTTCATTTTACCTTTCTCCTCCTATCGCCAAGCGCTCATGCCGCCCTTGACGTTTGTTATATTTTTAAAACCTAAATTTTTTAGGATTTTTGCAGCTCTTGCACTTCGCATTCCGCTTTGACAAATGACAACTACTTCCCTATCCTTAGATAAGGTAGAGGCTTTGTTTGGCAGCTGATCAAGCGGAATATTTTTAAAACCTTTAATCGAGTTGCCTTTAAATTCTCCAGGCGTACGAACATCGACAAATTGCTTATTTTTATCAGCGAGTTCATTCTTCAACTGGGCGGTTGTAATTGTACGAACGCCTTTTACGGGGCGAAGACGCCAAACAAAAAGCCCAATCAGTAATACAATAATTATGATAGTTCCTGTATTCATGTTACTCATCATCTCCATAGGGTTTATAGTTCGTTGTTAAGTACATTTTGATTGCAATGAAATTGGCTATTTTCTTTGTGTTTTTACCTTGTCGCGACTTACTGATTTCAAACCTCCTTATACCGCATGGGGTATTTGGTCACTTAAAAATTTTTAATGGACTTTCATAATACCCATAGGGGTATATTAACTGACAGAAAAAAATCTGTCAACCATTTTTTATCGACTTTTTACTAAAAGCTTGATCGCTTCTTTCACCAATTCATCCGTATCGCTATTTGTTTCATTTTGAGTTTGCAGGCACATTTTTAAATTTTCTGTTACAATGACTCCGATTGTATGGTTTACTGCGGAGCATACTGCAGATAGCTGGTTTATCACCTTTTCGCAGTCCTGCTTTTCTTCCATCATTCTTAAAATCCCGCGAACTTGTCCTTCTACACGTTTTAAACGATTTTTTGTTTGCTTATCATATTCCAATGTTTTTCACCCCTTTTTTCATTGATGACCATAAAACCTTCAATCTGGAATTTCTTTTTTAACAAAAAGCGAATCGCTAAATTTTTTTCCACAGTGTCTGAAGCAAGGACAATAACTTTGTTATTCGGTATTTCTCGATAATACCGTTTTAAATAAGCAAAAGGGATATTGACCGAATGACAAATAGGACATTTGTAGGTAGTTTGGTAATCCCTTAAGTCTAAAAGAACGGCACTATCGTAAATGCTTTCCTCTGTTAAATCGGAAATACCGGTAACAGGTACATACCTTTTGAATAAATCTATACTAATTAAAATGACCAATATAAGACATAGAAGCAGCATTCAGCCTTAACCTCCATTGTGAAGTACAAGTTTTATTCTATACCTATAGGGGTATTTTGTAAAGTGTTTTGTTGCCTTTTTTTTACGCCTTTTTTTGGATATTCCGTTTTGTATATTCTATTTTAATTTACATAATATTATTATAGTTTATTATTAAAATCCCTCTCCTCTAAGGTTGCATACACTATTGAATCAATATAAAAATAAAGGAGATAGATTTTTATGCCCCTTTTTATGAATCCAAATGAACATCCAACCGTTTATAAAAATACCGTGCAGCTTCAGGAACAAAACCAAACAATTTGTAAAAACGATCCGCTTGGTGAATTTTTCAAAGTACAGCAGAATGAAATTCAACAGCAATACGAAAAATACCGCGAATGGCAAAATAAACGCTGGAACGAGATTAACGGCCAGCTCGATTCCCTGCAATCGAACAGCATGAAGCATACAGAGGTCGAAGCGCAAATTTTAGAAACTTTAAACGTTTTAGATCAGAAAGGTAAACAGCTTCATGAAGTGCTGCAAAAGGATGGTTTACAATATCAAGCGGTTAGCGAACAAATTCGCCAGCAATACGACAAAATGAATGAAATCATCGCCAGACTGGAGCAGTTTGAAGAAACAGATCGATTTCTTTTGAATCAGCTTGAGAGCAAAACGCAAGTTTCCGAACAATTTCAAACAGATGTACTGATCAGATTGGATAAGCAAGAAGCGTTATCAGAAAAAATTTTACGTCAAGTCAATCATACCCGATCCATCTTGTTTGAGCGAACAAACTATCTTGCCGGGAAAATTGAAGAAGGTTATAAACTAACCTCCTCCTATGTGTACAAATTGATGACCGGATCTGATCAGCCGCTCACGTTTGTAATGCTCAATCAGAAAAAGAATGAAAGGGATCAAAAATCCAAACAATAACAGCGAAAATCTTCCTTCTTTCGTTTATTTGTTTTCAAAATCCCTTTCGAGTTGGCTTCCATTAGCAACATATGGTACCATCGTTGAAGAATAGGAAGTGATGAGCATGATAAAAATCGAAATACCGAACCCAGATGTTGTCTTAACAAAACAAAAACAGTCAGATGAAAATGTGGAAGAAGGAATCAGCAAATACGG
>JAKACS010000296.1 GCA_021821235.1 Bacillota bacterium | reverse complement strand
AGGGATGAAGAAGATGAACAAAAATGATAGTAAAGACATGCGCCGTAATGCACCAAAAGGCAATCAATCAGGGCAACCGCAACCGCTCAGCGGATCACATAAAGTAAAAAATCGCCAGCATTCCAGGGCAAAACACAATTCTCATCATGATATGTAGCCAAAACACCCTCCCTTTGGAGGGTGTTTTGGCTATCATGAAAATTGCTTTAATGTATTTAGCAGGATTTCTTCTTCTTGTTCAGATACTGTTCGCAGATCGAGGATTAACTTCTCTTTTTGAATTCGAGCAACAATTGCAGGTTTTGTTTCGACACGCAATTTTTTTGAAAGCTGTTCTGCTGAAAATTGTAAATGTCGGATGGCGATTACAACAGATGGCAATTCAACCTCAGGCATGGTACCACCGCCAATTTGGCTCGTTCCGGGAATGACTCTTACATGAAAGCTGCTAGTTGTCTCAACTAATCGTGCCGCAAAATTTTTTGCACGCTCCTCAAGTTGCTCAAAAGGCTGAAGGATATCGCGAACAACCGGAATCGCCTCCAGTCCCTTCTCCCCTTTAGCATAATCAATTAACGTTCCTTCCAAGGCTGCAAGCGTCATTTTATCAACACGGAAAACCCTTGCTAACTGATGCTTTTTTAACCGGTCAATCAGCTCCTTTTTGCCAGCGATTATGCCTGCCTGCGGACCGCCTAATAACTTGTCTCCGCTAAAGGTAACAAGATCTGCCCCCATTTCGATTACTTCTCTTACAACAGGCTCTTCGCCAATCCCGCGCCTGCGAAAATCGTACAATGCACCACTTCCAAGATCTTCATAAAAAATGATCGAATCCTGTTTCTTCGTTAAAGAAATCAACTTTGGCGTATCAACTGTTTCCGTAAAGCCAATTACTTTAAAATTGCTTGTATGTACTTTCATAATCATCGCCGTTTCTCCACTTAACGCCTGCTCATAATCTCTAAGATGGGTTTTATTCGTTGTGCCGACCTCTACAAGTTTTGCACCGCTTTCTTCCATAATCGCAGAAATGCGAAATGAGCCGCCAATTTCAACAAGCTGCCCTCTGGAGACAATCACCTCTTTACCTTGCGCAAATGCTCGTAAGACAAGGTAGACTGCAGCAGCATTATTATTTACGATCATCGCCGCTTCCGCACCGGTTAAATGCGTAATCAAGGATTCAACATGGCTGTGTCTCGAACCGCGTTTGCCTTCTTCGAGCCTGTACTCCAAATTTGAATAATTTTGTGCTGTTTCAATTACATGGGCAATTGCATGGTCGCTAAGCCTAGCTCTTCCTAAATTCGTATGCAATATGGTGCCCGTTGCATTGATTACCCTTTCAAGTGTATAAGAAAATTGAGTTCCGATCTTGTTTGCTAACAGTTGAAAAATTTCAACTGTAAATGAATCTGTTCCGGGGACTGAACCCTTCCACTCTCCGGCTAAAATGGAGCAGCGAATCTGTTCGACAACGTCCTTAAGCAGGTTTGATAATTCATAAAAATCCAAATTGCTCTTATTCATGAGCGCAAGAAACTGTTCATGCGTCTGCAATTCATGAACAGGCGGAATGGAACGCAGCCATTGTTTCAAAGTTAAAAACTCCCTCGTGTTAATATCCATGCACATTATACCATTTTCACCAAATCTCTGCTTTATGAATACGATGAACCATAACAAGGAGGGAGCGCATCATGTCCAATAAAGAAGAAGACCAGTCTTATGATCTTCAGCAAATGGAAAAATGGCTGGAAAACTACTTTCTCGATCCATTAACAACCTACCTTGATCAAATGCAGTTTCGAATTGATTTATACGAAACTGATAAAAATTGGATTGTGGAAGCTCTTTTAAGCCATTACGAAGCTAGCGAAATTACGGTATTTGCAGACAATGAAAAGCTGATTATCAAAGCGCAAAAAGCCCTCCATCATCCAAAAAATCAGGCGGAAGTGCGCGAACGAACCATTGATTTCCCCTTCCCCATTGTAAATCAGAAAATAACGGCTTCCTTTCAATCGGGAATTCTTGAAATTACGATTTCAAAAGAAGAAAAATGCTCTGGGAAAAATCGATTTATCACTTTACCCTAACACGGGGATTATTTTTTATATTTAGTTTACATAATATTATTACTGTGCTTTACGAATTCATGAAAATAGCGGACAGATATTCGTGCGAAAAAAAGAGAAAATGGTATACTAGATCAATGGAGGTGAACAACATGAGTGATCAAGAAAAAATTCGCCTGACGTCTTTCTCATCAAAAGCTGGTTGAGGCTGCAAAATCGGTCCTGAAGACCTGACGCAAGTTTTGCGTCTTTTACCAAAACAAAAGCCCGTTCCTGAATTGCTGGTTGGAAATGAAACGGCTGATGACGCAGGTGTTTACAAAATCTCGGATACAATTGCATTGATCCAAACAGTGGATTATTTTACACCGATTGTCGATGATCCCTATATGTTTGGCCAAATAGCTGCCGCAAATGCCCTAAGCGATGTGTACGCAATGGGAGGCGAACCAAAAACGGTTTTAAATATTGTTGGCTATCCAATAAAAAAACTTGGTGTCGACACCCTTGCAGAAATTTTAAAGGGAGCTTCCGATAAAGTAAGCGAAGCAGGAGCAGTTACTGTTGGCGGTCACTCGATTGACGACCAAGAACCGAAATTTGGGCTTGCTGTTACGGGGATTGTTCATCCAGAAAAATTTTGGAAAAATGTTGGTGCAAAACCCGGTGATGCACTTGTTTTAACAAAGCCAATTGGTGTCGGTATTATGACGACCGGGATTAAGCGAGGGGCAGTTTCTCAAGCACAAGAACAGCTCGTCACTGAAACAATGGCGCAATTGAACAAAACAGCGGCTCAAATTTTGAGCAAATACCATCCTCACGCTGTTACAGATGTGACTGGGTTTGGTTTATTAGGTCATGCCAGTGAAATGGCCCGCGGCAGTGATGTCAGTTTTTCATTATCGCTATCCGCTATTCCTGTCCTTAGTGGTTCAGTAGAACTGGCAAAAAATGGCGTTGTTCCAGGAGGTACAAAATCCAACCACAAATGGCTGTTTGAAGAGGTTGAGTACAATGGCCTTTCCTATGAAGAACAGCTAATCCTCTGTGATGCTGTTACCTCGGGCGGTTTGCTTGTTTCAATGAACGAAAAAGATGCCGAGCAATATGTGGCAGAGCTCCATGATCGTGACATCCATTATGCTGCGAAAATTGGTCATGTCACTGAACGAAAAGACAAACTCCTATATGTAAAAAAATAACAGTGAAGCGGAAACTTCGCTGTTATTTTATAAAATGTTCACCCATTTCCAGTAGGTGAATGAGAATAGGATCAACAGTCCATATCCAAGAATTGTAAGCAGTAAACCCGTTTTGATAAAATCTTTTGTTTCAAACGTTCCTGTTCCGTAGGCAAGCATGTTTTGCGGGGCGTTAACAGGCAGAATGAAGCCAAATCCGATTGCAAATTGAGTAATGAGGACAATTCCCATCCCATGTATCGTACCAGGGTCTTTCATTCCCTCCACAAAAGCAATCGCCACCGGAATTAATGTTGCGGCAAGGCTTGTGGCACTGGCAAAGCCAAGATGAAGCAGAATCGCAAAAGCAGCCAGGATAGCAACAATCACTACAATTGGCAAGGATCGTATATCCGTTGTTTGAAAAACAATTTTTGCCAGCCATGAAGCACCATTTGTTTTCAATAACACGGTTCCCAGTGAAATCCCTGCTGCAAAAAGGATAATCGTTCCCCATGGAATCAGCTTTTCGACTTTAGACCAGCTTAAAACACCAATGCCTGGCGCTAAAAGGAGCGAAACCAACATGATGACAATGGTTGTACTGTCAAATGGATGAAGACTACCTTCTGTCGCCCATAACACCAGAGCGATAAAAGCAATGAAAAGCAGACGAATTTGAGCAAACGGCATTTTCCCTAGTTGTTGCAGCTGTTTTTTAATAATATTTTTCCCAGAAGAAATGGCTTTTGTTTCTTGCGGAACGAGAACGATCAAGCCAAAATACAGAACAATGGTCATCACCACAGACCAGGGAGCGGCCGCCAAAAACCATTGAAGCCAAGAAACGGAATAGGGAAAAGCTTTTTCAATAAAATTAAGACCTACCATATTTTGCGGCGTGGCCGTTTTAATTCCAATACTCCAAATGGTGGCGGTATGGGCAGTTGCTAATAGCAAAAGAGCCGATAAACGGTTTGTTTTGGGGAGCCCGAAGGCTGTCACCATTCCTAAAATAATCGGGATCATTGCCCCAACCCGCGCAGTCGGACTTGGGATAAAAAAGGCGAGAAAGATTCCGACAAGAATCACCCCGAATAAGATTCCCTTTACAGAGGAACCAACTTTCGAAAGCACGATCAAGGCAATTCGCTTATCCAAACCTGTTTCCTGCATAGCAGCAGATAGAAAAAGCGCTCCTGCGACAAGTGCGGCAGCTGAACTGCTGAATCCGGACAGTGCCCACTCTAATGCCGTTTTGGTGCCGATCAATCCCCCTCCGCCCGCCAATGAAGGGCTTAGGCCAAGCAATACAGTTAAAAGAGCGATAATAAACGCAGCACTAACCGGGTATGTGACCGCTTCAGTTACCCAGATCAACACAGCAAAGGCAAGAATCCCGAGCGCCCTTTGACCGGCAACAGGCAATCCTTGAAAGGGCGGAAGCAAATAGCCGATTATCACCAGTGCCATAATCGCCAATAAAAGCGCCGTCCATTTGATTTTTTTCGGTTTTGGACCTTTATTGTCCATCGGTCATCCAACCTCCTAAAACAATGCTTGTCTATATAGTTTAGTTTTCAAATGGGAAATTAATGTTGGTTGTGCCAGCAGAATGTGAATCTTTTGTGACAATTTACTGCTTTTGAAATCACTAAAAAAACCCGAACCAATTTTGGCCGGGTCCAACATTATTAGTGCTTTTTCTTCAGTTTTTCGATCATATCTTTTGTCATGCTTTCAAGGTCGAAGGCTGTCTTAAAGCCCCACTCTGCTTTTGCTGCGCTGGCGTCAATCGAATTCGGCCAGCTGTCGGCAATTTTTTGTCTTACAGGGTCAACAGCATACATCATTTTAAAATTTGGGATATGTTTCTTGATTTCAGCTGCAAGCTCTTCTGGAGCAAAACTCATGGCTGTTACATTGTAAGCATTTCGGTGCATCAATTTGACCGGATCGGCTTCCATCAAATCAATGATTGCATTCAAA
>JAKACS010000295.1 GCA_021821235.1 Bacillota bacterium | reverse complement strand
CTGGTATGAAGGCGGAAAAAAGGAGATGAAGGCGGAATTCCGCACAGTTTAGGCGAGAAAAAAGCAAAACAAAGGCGGAATCCACCCCTTACTAATCGAAAATGATGTTCTAAATAAACCGACAAAGCTAATATGATTTATTAATCTCCATTTTTAAGACAGACTTATTCACTGAAATAAAGGGGCTATGTTATGTTTAGGGATCGTATTTTTAAAAAGGAAGGCACAAAATTCCCTGGTTCCACGTATTCTGAAGTCGTTTTAGCACCTGCTTATGAAAATGCAAAGCGTGTTTTGCTTGAACCGATGATCGCCATTCATAAAGCCCATCTCATTATGTTGGTTGAAGAGTCCCTTCTTTCTGAAGAGGAAGCTGCCAGGATAATGAGCGGGATCCGTTCTTTGGATATCCAGGCACTAAAGGACTCCACGTATACCGGACAATATGAGGATCTATTTTTCCTCGTTGAAAGCAAAATCATTGAAACTGCTGGCGAAGCTGGAGGAAGCCTGCATCTGGCACGAAGTCGGAATGACATGGGTGTTGCAATGTATCGAATGGTTCTGCGCCGTGATCTCCAAAAGGCATTGCAGTCTGTCTTTTCGTTCCAACAAACGCTATTGGAAGTGGCTGATTCGTACAAAGAAACCATCGTTTTAGGCCATACCCATACACAGCAGGCACAGCCAATGACTTTTTCTCATTATTTGCTCGGAATGTATGATGTGGTCGACCGTGATATGCAAAGGCTGAATGCAGCCTATGAGACATGCAATGCCAGTCCGCTTGGCGCCGCGGCTTTAACCACGACGGGGTTTCCGATTAACCGCGCACGAGTCGCTAAATTGTTAGGCTTCCCTCAATTCATAAACAATGCCTATGATGCGATCTCCGGTGCAGATTATTTGGGCGAAATTGCTGCGGCGATGCAATTAGCGTTTATCAATCTGGGTCGCTTTTCCCAGGATCTGCTTTTATGGAGCACGCAAGAATTTTCAGCGGTTAGGGTAGCGGATCCTTTTGTGCAAACAAGTTCCATCATGCCGCAAAAGCGCAACCCAGTATCGTTGGAACACATCCGGGCACTGTGTTCAAGCGGTGTGGGAAATGCACAGACTGTTTTGCAAATGCTGCACAACACGCCATATGGTGACATCAACGATACAGAGGATGACATGCAGCCGTATTTATGGAAAGGATTAGGCTTGATTGATCAAGTTTTTCGGTTGGCACAGGTGGTGATTGGCACGATTGAAGTGAACGAAGAAATTTTAAAAAGAAGGGCGAAAGAAAGCTTCGCATCTGTAACGGAATTGGCAGACACGCTTTTCCGGGAAATGCATATCCCTTTCCGAACTGCCCATGCCATTACAAGCCAGGTTGTAAAATTAGCGATAGCAAGAGGCTTGACTGCTGACAAGGTCACATCCGCGCTTGTCGGTGAAGCGGTAGAGTCCATTATTGGCATCCGATTGCATGTCACTGAAGAGACGATCCGGACAGCAATGGATCCCGAGCATTTTGTTAAAATTCGTGCGCTACCCGGTGGAACTGCGCCAGAAGAAATGAAAAGAGGAATAACAGAGAGAGAGGGACAGCTTCGTCATAAAATGCATTTATGGGAAATGGAAATCAATCGTGTCGCAGAATGTCTCGGTCAGCTAGATGTTTTAGCGCAAAACTGGCAGCTGAATCAATAATAAAGAGAGAATCAGATTTTTTAAAGGGGGAATTTTTGACGAAAAAGCGATTTTTCAAAATCTTTATGGTGATGATGGTCATCAGCATCACGGCTCTTGCCGGATGCAGCAGCAACAGTAATTCCTCAAGTTCCAATTCAAAAGTTACGACCATTACCTATTGGCAGTATACCTTCCCGGCTAAAGTAACGGAGATTAAGAACTTAATTAAAAAATTTGAAGCGGAAAATCCGAAGATAAAAGTCGTTGCCCAAGACTTCCCGTATGATCAATACAACCAAAAAGTTTCAGCCGCAATGCATGCCGGGAAAGGCCCGGATCTCTTGAATCTCTATTACGGCTGGCTTCCGCAATATGTAAAACAAGGGTATTTGCAGCCGATTCCACAAGATTTCATGAGCACCGCTGATATTGAGAAGAAATACATCCCAATGATCCAGGCATCAAAAATTGATGGGAAATATTATACTCTACCGATTGCGGTTCGTTCTCTTGCCCTTTTTTGGAATAAAGATTTATTTAAGCAAGCTGGACTTGACCCAACTATACCGCCAAAAACATGGGATGAGCTGATTCAATATGCAAAGAAAATAACAAAAAGAAAAGCAAATGGAAAACTGGAACAGGAGGGATTTGCCTGGGATGTGAATGGTCAAGGCTATCATGCGTTTGAAGAAGTTTTGCTCCGGCAGTGGGGTGTGGAACCGTTTAGTCCGGATGGGAAAAAGGTTCAGTGGAACTCGTCAACAAAAGGCCTTGAAGCATTTACCTATTGGGTGAACATGACGAAAAAGGAAAAAATCGGTGAGCCAACATTCCTGCAAGAGTACAATACAGCGTTTAAGGCCGGAAAAGCGGGAATGATGATTGATGGTTCTTTTGACATTGCAGCTGTAAAAGATGCTGCCAAGTTTAATTGGGGTGTGGCAACGCTACCAGTCAAAGAACCGGGTGGATTGGAATCGAATTTTGGCTCGTATTGGACCAATGGAATTGCCAAAGGTGTGAAAGGCGAGAAACTGAAAGCAGCTGAAAAATTCCTTCAGTTTTTAATTTCGGAAGAAACGCAAAAAGACTGGCTGAAAAATGTCGGCGAATTGCCTGCAGCTGCTTCATTTGCTAACGACCAATCGATTAATAATGATCCAATCTACGGCCCATTTGTTCAAGGGCTGAAAAATGCCCATGCAACCTTCTTTGTCGATGAACCGAAGGAACGCGACTCTATGTCGGCACATATTGACAAAATTCTATTAAACAATGAACCAATCGATCAAACGTTTGAAAGTCTTGTAAAAGACCAACAAAACATACGCGATCAATATTTTAAGAATCAGTGATAGATTGTGGGCGGTGTATTTAGAAGACCGCCCCTTTTTTTAAAAGGGAAAGGAGGCTTTCTTCATTGGAGCAATCAAATGTACTTGGGCAAAGCAGGCCGCATATCAAGCTTAAAACA
This sequence comes from Bacillota bacterium, assembly GCA_021821235.1. The sequence continues at coordinate 2,094 of JAKACS010000295.1, read as the reverse complement.
AGAAGAACGCTCGTTGCCTATACGTTTTTAACCATTCCTCTGTTATTTTTTCTCAGTATCCGAATTTATCCAACTCTGTACGCTTTTTCGATGTCCTTTTCGCCGCAAAATGGTTCGGGCTTTACGCTCGAAAACTATCAACAATTATTTAAAGATCAAGTCTTTTGGAAATCGGTATGGAACACAGCGAAATATGTCATCATTACCGTCCCATTGCAAATGGCGCTTGGGCTGCTGATCGCCTTGGCGATTGAACGCATCCATCATTTTCGTTGGCTATACCGAATGATTTACTTTTTGCCTTATATTACATCGGTTGTAGCTGTCAGTTGGGTGTGGCGGCTGATGTTTGACCCCAATACCGGCTTCCTCAATGAATTCATTGGCTTGTTCGGGATTCCGCCACAAAATTGGTTGTCTGATCCGAAACAAGCTCTATTTAGTATTTCTGCGGTTATGATTTGGCAGTCGATGGGTTTTAGCATGCTCATTTTCATGGCTGGTCTTCAATCCATTCCAAAGCATTTTTATGAAGCAGCAAAAATAGATGGGGCTGGGAAGTGGAAATTATTCTCGAAAATTACCTTCCCTCTGTTGAACCCGACGATTGTCTTCCTGGCCGTTACAGGGGTAATTCAGGCGCTGCAAACCTTTACGCAAATACAAAATCTTACAGCAAGCAGCGGGGCGAGTGCTGGTGGCCCGTTGAACAGTACGATTAGCGTCGTAGTCTATATGTATAAAAATGCTTTCCAAGAATTTAATATGGAATATGCTTCAGCAGTTGCTGTCGTCTTATTTATTGTGATTTTGTTGATTACCCTGTTGCAAATTAAAATCCTTAACAAAAACTATGAATATTAGGGGGTGACAATTTGAACAACCGGAAATTTAAAGGGCTGGAACTTTGTATTCATTTATTTCTTATTGCCGGTGTGATTGTGGTGGCCTTTCCGTTTCTTTGGATGGTGCTGTCGTCGCTTAAAAGTTTGCCGGACTTTTATAGTTTTTCTTTTTGGCCGAAAAAAATCGACTTTTCTGCCTATCAATTTATTTTTCAAGAGACTGATTTTTTAAAATGGTATTGGAATAGTATTCTTGTCGGTTTGATCGTTACGGTAAGCAGTTTGGTTTTCAGCTCTCTTGTGGGTTATACATTAGCAAAATATAAATTTCCCGGCGTTAAGGTCATTTTTATTTTAATTCTAAGTACGCTGATGATCCCAACAGAAATGCTTGTGATTCCATGGTATGTGATGGGAACAAAGGTAAATTTGATTGACAGTTATTTGGGAATCATGTTTCCGGGACTAATTGAAGCGTTTGGGGTCTTCTTGATGCGGCAATTTATGCTAAGCATCCCGGATGACCTTTTAGATGCGGCAAGAATTGATGGCATGAGTGAGTTTAAAATCTGGTGGCGAATAGCGATGCCCCAAGTGAAACCGGCGTTGTCGGCGCTCGGCATCATTACGTTTTTAGGAAACTGGAATGCGTATCTATGGCCGGTGATTGTTACCTCAACCGACAGCATGCGGACACTTCCGGTTGGCATTTCCCTCTATGCCACCGGCGACAGTGGCGGCATCCAGTGGAATACGATTATGGGGATGAGCACTTTGGCTGTTGTTCCGATGATTATTATTTTTCTCATTTTCCAACGGCAAATTGTTGAGGGCATTACGTTGACGGGAGTGAAGGGGTAAGGAAATTTGGATTGTGAACGGTGTGATTAGGCTGTAAGGAGTGTTGCTCATGACGCGTCAAAGTTTAAAATCACGAGTAACGCGGCTAGAAGGAGGTGGATTCCGCCCTTTTTATGCATTTTTCCGCCTACACGATTGATAGTTTATAAGGAGAAAGACAAGAGAGGTTCATAGAGCCCATCGAGGGCGGAAAAACGAGAAACCGGTCAATAAGAGAGGTTCATAGAGCCCATCGAGGGCGGAAAAACGAGAACCCGGTCAATAAGAGAGGTTCATAAAGCCCATCGAGGGCGGAAAAACGAGAACCCGGTCAATAAGAGAGGTTCATAGAGCCCATCGAGGGCGGAAAAACGAGAACCCGGTCAATAAGAGAGGTTCATAGAGTCCA
>JAKACS010000294.1 GCA_021821235.1 Bacillota bacterium | reverse complement strand
CGAAATCATCTGGTAGGGGGGATTCTGGGGTTGAAGCATCAAAAGGTGCAAGGCATCTGAAAATCCAGGGATTCCACTAAATTTGATTTCCCAGGGATGTGACATTTCTCCCAGATAGAAAAGCTTATTCGCATACCAGCCGGAAAAATGTTGTTTTGAAAATAGCAAATATGTTTTTTTCTCCATTGCATAAAGAACCTCCGAATCTTACATTTGTTTACATTTATAGATACTATTCGACCTTTTTTTCATTTTTCCTCCTGAGATACATTTCTGGATTTCCTTTACTGGCAAGGTTTTCACTACCTCTGTGCGCAATTCCATCATCAAAAATTGTGCATTTTCTCCACATTTGGGCTAAAGGCTGCTTTTTCCCGTTAAGTTAAAAGCAACGATTTCTAACGGCGGTGAAAAAAATGGCATTATCTGATAAATTAAAAGAATTACGTGAGGGGAAGAACTGGTCGCAACAGCATGTATCGGATCTGATGAAAATTGACCGTTCCACGATCAGCCGCTATGAAACGGGAAAAAGCCTTCCCACCTATCAAACCATTATTCAATTTGCAGAAATCTATCAAGTTGACAAAGAGTACTTAGTCGCGGAGCTCGACAGTCTTCTGCCAGACCCTGACAGACCCGGCTACATCTTGAAAGAAGCTGCAAACGATAAGGAGCTCGAGCTGATCATGCAATTGATTAGCGATGAGCCAGAGTTAAAGAAGATTTTATTGGAGCTCTACTTTATGGGGCAAAAACGGAGAGGATTTTTTCTCGAAGTATTGAATGCAGCCGTCAAGCTTCAGCACAAGTACAAGTTGATGTAGTTAAGAAACCCAAGGGAAAAACCTTGCTGACTGTTGGCGGCAAAAGTAAATTGTTACAGTCTTTCACCAAGACATCAGAATACTGCAGTGCGGCTACAAAAGGGATCTACTGACGGCAAAAAACTCCGGCGTGTGCGGCGCCGGAGTAAAAAGGGAGGTATTTGCGGGGAAGCGATTGAATCTTTCTAAGGCGGGATTCTCATGAAGTAAGGCGATGCCTATAGTTTTTTCCTTTGTACAGCTGGGTAGGATATGAGCTGGAGATGGCTGTTTCGTGGTTCCCGCTGCTCCATTAACAACCGTTCGAGCTGACTGATGCGCTGCTGCAATTGTGCAATGTTTTGATTTGATTTTCCTACCATTTTAATCAGGCTTTCCAAAAGTTGTTCCAAACTGGCGGCAGCGTTTCGATTACATTCCAAGCGGCAAACCCTCCCGACTATTTGCTGGTGCAGGTAAGTTCGAACCAGCAGCTGAATGACTATCTTGACCTCCCGATGCTGGTGCAGCAAATGACCCACTGCTCCGTGAATCCGGCTCCGAACCAGAAAATGGCGGATTGCTTCCTGTTCCTGAAGTCGAACCGGGATATGGCGGATTGCTTCTCACCTCTGATCCCGAACCGGAAGATGCTTGCCTGCTTCCTGTTCCCGACAATGATCCTGCGGATGTTGATTGGTTGCCTCTCGCCTGGGATGCTGGTTCAGCATGTGGTTTATTGCTTAGAAAGCTGACATTTTCGGCAACAACTTCCGTAATGTACACTCTTTTTCCTTCATGATTATCATAATGACGGGTTTGAATTCTCCCAGTAATCCCAAGAACCGACCCTTTTCGGCAATAGGCCGCCGTGTTTTCAGCGGCTCTGCGCCAGAGGGTGCATTGCACAAAGTCCGCATCAACTTCGCCATTTTGGTTGCGATAATGGCGGCTGACAGCAAGGGTCACATTGGTAACCGGTGTCCCTTCTGTGGTCACCTTCAATTCCGGATTGCGCGTCAGCCTTCCCACAAGTGTCACTTGATTGATCATCTCATACCTCCTTTCGCTTTGATGCCCTTATCATAGCGCCAATCCATTTCACTTGTAAAAATGGCAAAAAATCATTATCACTCCTCTCTAGCTGCGAAAATTGGCAAACCCTATGCTGAACTTTTGTTTTTAATTAAATCCTGCAGATAATTGACTGATTTTGTCATCATTCATAAATATTTTTCGACAATGGCTTTGACTGCTCATTATGGTATAATCGGGATAAAGAATTTCCAACAGTTTCCGTGTTCACGAACAACTCTTGTCGAAATGAGGTGTTTCGGAATTTGACCATGTAAATTCCGAACAGCTGGGGAAGGAGTGTGAAGTTTTGTAAATGAAAAGCTTTAAACTAATTTCATTAGAAGTAATGGATGGGGATGAGGCCGTTAGCGTGCCATTAACCGACGGATTGATTATTAATAAAGAAGATGAACATTCAACATGGCTGCTTGAAGCTTATAGTGCTGCCCCGCTTTACGATTTTTTCAAAAAAATTTATGAGGCCGAAAAAGAGATTATTGTGCAAGTGATCATCACGAAAAAAGACAATGATCCTGCTTTTTTCCAAACAAAAGTTGTTACCCTTAATCAATTTAACGACCATATCAGCGTTCTGCTCGAGGGCCATTTGCGCCGGACACGGCGAGATTACTCGGAACTTCTGCTCGACAGCCTGTTGCAAAAAGGCTTTACCGGGAACGCATTACTCAACGAATTCAAAGACAAGATGAAAAGGAAGCCGCGCATTAAATAGATCGAGGCCAGTCCGTTAACAAGGGGCTGGTTTTTTTTCAAGAAAATTGCACAATCTTCGACAAATTCAGTGTAAAATGAACTTATTATAAATGAAAGGAGTTACACGATGACGTTTACGATTCGCAAAAAATTAATCGGCGGGTTTGTGGCGGTATTGTTGCTGCTTGTCAGTATTGTGGCAATTGCCAACTATGAAATCGCTCGTATTGAAAAGATGTATACGAAAATACTGGATGTTGATGCCGCGCAAGTAAACATGATCCAAAGTTACAAAGCAGAATTGTTTAAGCAATCGAATTCTGTCAGCGCTTATCTTTTATCAAATAATTCCGATTCTGTAACGGATTATCAAATTGCTTTTTCCAAATTTACGAAGCCGCTTGAAGCCATGGAGAAAGCCGAAGATACCGCAAAAGGAAAACAACTGCTGGAAGAGTTAAGAAAGGCGCAAAATCAATTTTTACAAGTCATTAATCGAGAGGTAGAACTAAAAAATCAAGGTGATACGGAAGGATACATAACACTCGCCACTACAACAGCCAAAAGTGCAGGAGACAACTTTCAAGCAAAAGTGGAAGCATTTGTGAAGTACAAGACTCAAGAAATGGAGTCGGATCATGAGGTGGTAGATCAAAGTACCAGCACAACATTAAGAACCATTCTGATCATCAGCTTGGTGGCGATCATTGTTGGTCTTGGCGTAGCCCTTGTTGTCAGTTTTTTGATCTCCCGTCCGGTAAAAACCGTTTCCCACTCGCTCAATCAACTGGCTCAAGGAAATTTAACTATTCCTGATATTCGTGTTAAAAATAAAGATGAAATCGGGATCCTGGCGAATTCCTTGAATGAGCTTTTGCACCATATGAAAGAGCTGATTGGCAAAGTGGTTGATTCCGCTGCTAAAGTGGCGGCTTCAAGTGAGCAGCTGCTGACAAGCAATGAGCAGAATGCCCGCGCCTCCGAACAAATTGCCCAAAGCGTCCAGCAGACGGCCTCGGGAGCAGAGCAGCAGCTCAATCTATTCGAGGAAGTTTCTTCGTCTGTCGAGGAAATGGCTTCAGGCATCCAGCAAATCGCCGAGTCGAGCGAACGAATGCAGCATTCTGCCGAAAACGCCACTCATTTAAGCAGCAATGGAGCAAAATCAGTCGAGACCGTGGTCGACCATATGCGCGACATTACGGTGTCGTTTGAACAAACGTCAAAAATTGTGGCTATGCTCGGCAGCCGTTCTTCAGAAATCACCGGAATTGCCGCGCTGATTACCGATATTGCCGAACAGACCAATTTGCTTGCCTTAAACGCCGCCATTGAAGCAGCCCGCGCCGGCGAGCATGGGAAAGGATTTGCGGTCGTCGCCGATGAAGTCCGCAAACTTGCGGTTCAATCAAAACAGTCAGCGGATCAAATTGCCCGCACAATCCGCCTCGTCCAAGAGGAAACTGATCAGGCTATTGCCGCTGTCCATGCCGGAAACCAGCTCGTAGACAAAGGCCTTCATTCGACAAAAGAAGCCGACCTCGCTTTCCGCGATATTTCCGGCTCCATCGAAGAAGTCTCAAGCAAAGTTCAAGAAGTTTCTTCAGCTGTCGAAGAATTAACGGCCCAAAGTCATCTGATTGTCGAGACCATCAGCCAGGTCAAAGCAATTGCCGAACAAGGCCTGCTTGCGAATCAAGACAGCTCCGCCGCTACCCAAGAACAGGTTGCGACTACGGAAGAAGTCACCGCCTCGGCCCAAGGCCTCACCCAGCTTGCCAATGAACTGCAAACCGCCGTTTCACAGTTTAAATTATAGAGTATTGGAGCACTCGCACTGCGCGAGTGCTCCTTTCTACTAAATTGAGTCTTTCAGATGGGGGATGGTTCCATTTATCCTTATTTCTAATTAATTTCCAGTATATGTTTTACTTTTGGACCGTTCTGATCACTTATCAAAACTTGATTCCTGCTTATCCGCGGATTTTCCTCTTTTATCCGCCAAACTTCCTCTCTTATCCGCGCAATTCCCTCTTTTATCCGCCAAACTTCCCCACTTATCCGCGCAATTCCCCCTTTTATCCGCCAAACTCCACTACTTATCCGCGGGAATGATCTATTTATCCGTTTTTACTTAATTTGGAACTCACCCAACTTCCAATTATAGGTATTCTGTCACTTTACTGGTTCGTTCTGATCACTCCATTTCCATTTATGGATATTCATATCTTCATGCTGAACTCTCACTCGGAACCGAACCGGATCCGACTTTTCCGCAAAAAAAAGAAACCCCGCGCATGAGCAAGGTTTCGATTTACATCCGATGATTTTATTATTTTTCGGCCTTATCCCCTAAGGCGAACGTGATTTCCGCTTCGCAAACAAGCTCGCCGTCTACCGTGGCAACCGCTTTGCCTTTGCCAATTGAACCGCGGACACGCGTCATTTCGACCTCGAGACGAAGCTGGTCGCCAGGGGTAACTTGCTTTTTGAAACGGCAGCTATCAATTCCGGCAAAAAAAGCAAGCCGCCCGCGATTTTCCTCCTTGATCAATATGGCAACGGCGCCAACCTGAGCAAGAGCTTCAACAATTAATACCCCGGGCATCACCGGATATTGCGGAAAATGACCGTTAAAAAATTCTTCATTAGCCGTCACA
>JAKACS010000293.1 GCA_021821235.1 Bacillota bacterium | reverse complement strand
GCTATTCGGCAGCTGGCTGTCATGGGTGCGTTTTCACCGTTAGACCCTATAGTTTTGCGCCCCCATCTTTCAATGGGTTTGCCTGTTCGTAGCTATTTACTTTTTCTAGGCTCATCGACACCCGGACTTTTTTCATAAAAAATAGCTGCCCCCTATAAAAAAGGGAACTACTGCTAAAATTCTAGTAAAAATTACTTGCTTCTAAGTATATACTAAATTTTCTTATAAAAAAAGGGGAAAGTGGTAGAATTTTGTCAAAAGATGTTGAACATTAGAACGATTGAGGTAGCAGACTAGAAAGTTAGGTAATAGAGGGCGGAGGTAGGCAAATGATGTCAATACAAAAATGATCTTTCCTAAACTACTTACGGTTCACTATATTAAAAAGCTGGCTGTCCTTCTTTTCTCGATCAATCATGTAAATAACGTTTTACTTCTTTGTAAAAGTTTTCTCTGGTCCCAACGTACACAAAAATTAGATGAGCATCTTCTATTTCATATACATAACATATTCTGATTGAAACTTGCTGAAATTTGAAATCATACGACCGAAAATCTTTTAAATCTCCCTTTAAATAATGACCAACAGAAGGATCTTGTATAATTTCTTTCTGTCGATCAAAGATTTCATCATACAGTTTTGGCGCTCTTTTCTTAATTTGCTTTAGTAGTTTCTCCATTTTCTTGGTCGAAGAATACGTCAAGTCCATTAAATTCGTCCCCTTGATCATCCGGTATATTATCACTACTCATATCATCAAGAAATTCTTCAATTCTGCGGTTCAACGCATCGTTATAGTTTTTAACGCGATGAGCAATCTCTTCAGCTAAATCATCTCCTGTATAGCCCTCATTGATAACATTGCGGACAATGGTTTCAAGATCCATTTCCTGAATCGATTTTTTTTGTACAGGTTTAAGCAGTATGCCATCGTTCAACAAATAAGCATGCACCGTTCCTTCAATTCCCAAATGATCAAAAAAAGCCTTTGGTATCGTAATTTGTCGTTTTGAAGTAATCTTAATATCCCTAAATTCAAGAACATTTTCAGAATTGCCAAGCCTTTTTTCAATTTGTGTTTTCATATAAAATCATCCTCAATATTTAAAGTTTTCAATTCGCTGTAGTCGCTTTTCTTAGTTCTTTGCTAATTCTAGATTTGGACAATTATCAGAAACTTTTGATGCAACCTTTTCCTTACTGAGCAAGGATTATATATTTATCGTATATCCATTTTTATGAAAAATCAATCCTTACTTAGTAAGGTTTATCTACAGTTTTTTGAAAACCACAGAAAAAATGCCTCAAATCCCCTTGAGATTTTTTATCCTCATTTTATTTAGTTTTCCAAAACGCTTGAACTTCTATTTTAAATTGTTCAATGTATACATTGAATTTTCTTATAAAAAGGGGAAGGTGGTAGAATTTTGTCAAATGATGTTGAACATTAGAACGTACGAAACATTTTTCGCCAAGCAATCACCAGAACGATTAAAAGCAAGGCGACATACATTGGCCTTCCCCAACTAACGGATGTGGCAAAATAATGAAGTACCCCCAAAAGTAAAATGGGGATCAATAGTACGATATTTCTGAACAGATCACTTTGCTGTGCTGCACGAAACGCCTCGGAAAATGGTACGGTTCCTTTTAAAACGATCGAACAAATCAGCGTAAATAAGACTGAAGCGGCAAAGGCAATTAGCAAGTCCGGGATGATGTTTACCCCAAACATGACCACAAAGATGACGGACAAAATGACATAAATCGGCACGAACAACTTGACAATAAACGCTTTTAAGGCGGCACGGTAGAATGGTTCGAAATTCTTTAGTGGTGCCGTTGCAAAAATCCAGCTGCCTTGATAATTTCCAGAGTACTTCAGCATCATCATGGTTCCAGGTATAACCAAATTGCTGAAATAAATCATAAAATACCATTTGCTCGCAATCAAGCTGGCATAGGAATCGATTTGCAGCCGGTTCATTATTACAATGAACGGAAATATAAGCGCTAACCCAATCGAAGGATAGACCTTCAGCCTGAACTCCCGCTCATTGCTCATCATTTGCATCGAAAATCGGTAAAAGGCCTGTTCTTCCTTTGTCCAGCATAAAATGGGCACGATACGATTTTCCCATCTCCTCGCGGATGTTTTACCATTACCACCAGCCCACGCCAGTTTCTGCAAGTTCCGTTCGAACGAAGGCATCAGCGTAGCAAATACAGCCATTCCCGCTATCGGAATAATCAATGCCAGCAGTGAAAAGGCAATGATCGGAAGCTGGTAATTTTGCTGCAAAAGAAGATCTGCCAGCGAGCTAAACCAGATCGGCGGAATAAACAGTTGCCACCATTTTGCGGTAAATTGACTTTGGCTGTCAATCAGCCGAAACGTCTGGCCTAAGAATTGATAACCTACCGTAATCGCAATCACAAAGCCGATTTGAACTAAATTGATGACATCCTTCACTTTTTCACCATCAAAGAAGCGAAGAATTAAATAATAAACCATTGAAGTCAGCACAATTACAAACAGATTTACAAGAATCAACTCAATGATCATGAGCAAGAAAAAGAAAATCCCTTGATTAAGCAATCCGACGACTAAGGGAATCGCTGTAAGGGCGGCCGTTAAGAAAAAGAGATAAATGCTGACATGAATGCCTTTTGCCATGCTGATGGTTCGCTTGTCCACTGGTCTTGTTTCCAAAATCACTTTATCGCGCAGATCAAGCAACACAGAGGAAAAATCGGAAACCATCGACATCATCACAAAGAAGAGCACAATTCCGAAGAAGAAACTTAAGGAGATAAGTAGATTCGCCTCCACGGTAACAAACGGGATAAGCATCAATCCAAGCAAGACATACATCCACAGTGATTTTACAAAGCCATTTTCTTCCGGCCCCTTCTTCCTCCTGCCGGCTTGCCCACTAAAAATAGTGGCCACTTTCCGCTGATCTAAAGTTAGTTTAACCGCCAAAATTTTACGCATGATTGGATAATCAACGCCCATTTTCACAAAAACAGGCTGAAACCGATCCAAGATTTGTAACGTCCGGAAATCCTTCACCGTTTACACCTCTTCCATGACGGAAATAAATTCTTCAACCCTTTCCTTGTAGGAAGTAAAGCCAGTTACATGGTTAAAAATTCCTTCCAACGAACCTTCCTTGTTTTGTTGCTGCAACTCTTCAAAGCTACCATCCGCCGCCACTTTCCCTTCGTTGAGCAAAATAATCCGGCTGCTAATTTTTTCGACAACATCCATAATATGGGATGAGTAGAAAATCGTCTTTCCCTGTTTCGCAAGCTGGGCCAATAGTTCTTTAAACACCATGACACTGTTGGCATCCAAACCATTCAATGGTTCATCAAGAAACAGTAAATCAGGATTGTGTAGCAGACTCGAAATAATCAAAATCTTTTGCCTCATTCCTTTTGAAAAAGACGATATCCGCTGATGGAAGACTCCCCTTAAGCCAAATGCCTCCATTAACCGCTCTGCCTTATCCTCTGCCGTCCGATGGTCAATCCCATAAAGTTCTCCGATGAAGGTTAAATATTCACAGGCAGTTAAATGATCATACATCTCGGCATTCTCCGGTACATAACCAATTCTCTTTTTGTATTCCTGGGATTGCTTTGAAATGTCTTCGCCAAAAATTTCAACTTCGCCAGTGTATCCCGCTTCAAGTCCAAGCAAGAGTTTGATTGTTGTACTTTTCCCCGCCCCGTTCGGACCAATGTAGCCAATAATTTGACCCCGTTCAACGGTTAAACTGACTCCTTTTAACACTTCCTGTGCACCATACTTCTTTTTCAGATTCTGAATCGATAGGACAACTTCACTTTTTGTTTCGATGACCGCCACCTACTTTACTTGGTATAAGTTGAATTTTAACATATACGGCTTTTCGGGGGTGGGATTTTTATAAAGAAAACTCGCCGACTGGCGAGCCTTTGGCGGTTCATGAGGCGTAGTTGCCCTTATGCGTTCAGAATTTATGGATATAAATTCTGATTAGCTGAAAAAACCTTGACATTACGTCAAGACTGTTGAAAAGCAAATGCTGTTGAAATACAAAAAGCACTGGAGCTAGATTTAAAAAGCTAATGCAAGGGTATCTACCACGCAAAGATTTATAATTTCCTAGACTGTAAAAAAATGGCGATCAATTCTCTTTAGTGGAATTGATTGCCATTTTTTATATACTTCAACATTTCATCTCATTTTTTAGTTTCTACCAGATTGCTCTTTTAGCTACTTGTGGGTGCCGATAACCTTGATTGGTTGCTTTTGACTCCCTATTTAGCGCTTTTCCGCCGCCTGTCACCAAGCGATGATTAACCTATCTCCCGCTCATAAATTTTCAAATTAGCATAGACGGCTTCGATCACTGGGGCGGCAAGTTGTTCTTTTCTCGCAATCTCAAGCAAGAAGCCGTGCAAGTGGTCCGCTTCAACAGGCAGCTGTTTTTCCATATCCCGCTGCATCGACGATTTCATTTCAAAGCCGAGTCCGTCAATTTGCTTCATCAGGATGTCTTCCACATTGTCAACAAGCGGTGCATCAACGGCTTTCATCACAGCGATGATCTCACTCAATAGTAGCTGAACGGTTCCCCGGCCGTTCGGCTGTTCGCGAATCGGGCCGATCGGGGCGCGCATTAATGTTGTGATACCAGACATCGTCGAAATAAACAAGTACTTTTGCCATAAATCGCGATTGATATTGTCGCTTAAACGGAAATTTGCATTGGCACCGCTAAAGCTTTCAGCGATTTTTAAAATTCGCTCCGTTTTTTCTCCTGAACGCTCACCGAACACTAAATCATGAATCGGGCTTGTCTGAATGATTTCCCCCTTTTCTCCAAGCGTTGCTTCAATAAAACAAAGACCGCCAAGTACCTTTTCTTCACCAAACTCTTCTGCCAAGATCCCGAAATGCAAAATTCCATTGAGCAGCGGCATAATCGCTGTACTATCCGTTACATATGGACGTAGATCGGCAATCGCGCCACTCAAATGGTACGCTTTCGTTGAAAGTAAAATCAGATCAAACGGCTCTGCCTCTTCTCCAAAGACAATGGTTTTCGGATGGAATGAAGCATCGCCATGGACACTTTTGATTTGCAGTCCATGCTCTTCCAATTGTTTTCTTCTTCTTTCACGGACAAGAAACGTTACATCTACCCCTTTTTCGAGCAGCCGGCCGCCAAAATAGCCGCCAACTGCTCCAGCACCAACAACT
>JAKACS010000292.1 GCA_021821235.1 Bacillota bacterium | reverse complement strand
CATTTCGGTGCTGCAATTTGGCCGGATCCGCTTCCATCAAATCAATGATTGCATTTAAAGCATCTGGCATATACATCATATCCATATACGTTCCTTTATCGAGATAAGAAGTATAATGGCCATTTTGAATCGCTTCATAAAAAATTTCCACAGCATAATCAGTTGTTCCCCCACCGGGCGGGGCAACATAGGAAATTAAACCAGGAAACCTCAGCCCGCGAGTATCGACGTTAAATTTAGAAAAATAATAATCCGCCAATAGTTCGCCGGCGACTTTATTAATTCCATACATTGTCGCAGGGCGCATTATCGTTTCTTGCGGAGTATTGTCCTTTGGCGTTGATGGGCCAAAGGCGCCGATCGAACTCGGTGTGAAAAATTGCGTTTTCAACTCCCTTGCTGTCTCAAGCGCATTTAATAAGCCGCCCATATTCAAATTCCAGGCGAAAACAGGCCTGACTTCTGCGGTTGCCGATAATAAGGCGGCCAAATGCAAAATGGTGTCCGCTTTATACTTTTGCGCCACTTTCCCCATCGTTTTCAAATCGGTTACATCGATGAGTTCAAACGGTCCGCTTTCCGCCGCCTCGCTATCATTTTTGCGGATGTCGGTGGCAATGACGTTTGCAGCACCGTAAATGCTGCGTAATTTTAACGTTAATTCCGAACCGATTTGCCCTAAGGCGCCTGTTATTAAAATTCGTTTCATTGTTCTCCGTCCTCTGCCTTGGTAATGGTTCTTTCTCTAAATGACACCCAATTCTTTGCCGACTTTTTCATAAATAGAAAGGGCTTTATCAAGCATCTCTTTTGAATGCGCCGCTGTTGGCATATTGCGGACACGTCCGCTGCCTTTTGGAACGGTTGGAAATACGATCGCCTTCGCGTACACACCTTCGTCATTTAAACGCTTTGAAAATTCCTGGGTTAATTTTTCATCACCAATGATACACGGTGTGATCGGCGTCTCACTATTGCCAATATTAAAGCCTAATGCTTCCAATCCGTTTTTCAAATAATTGCCATTTTCCCAGAGACGCTCATTTAATTCCGTGCTTTCCATCAAAATTTCAAGAGAACGCATACTTGCTGCTGTATCGGCAGGTGTTAAGGCTGTCGAAAATAAAAACGGCCGGCTGCGGACTTTTAACCAATCAATTAACTTTTTCTTTCCGGCAACATAGCCGCCGACAACACCAATTGCTTTTGACAGGGTACCGATTTGAAAATCAATTTTATCAGATAGGCCAAAATGTTTGACAGTTCCTGCCCCCATTCCTAATACACCTGAGCCGTGGGCATCATCAACATATGTAATCAAGTCGAACTCTTCTGAAATTTTCACCATTTCCGGCAGAAGGGCAATATCGCCATCCATTGAGAACACTCCATCGGTAATCACCATGATCTTGTTGTATTGACCTGAAGCTCTTGTTTCTTTTGCTTTTGCGCGCAAATCTTCCATATCGGAGTGTTTGAAGCGGATAATGGCGGCTTTCGATAAGCGGCAGCCGTCGATAATTGAAGCATGATTTAATTCGTCGGATAAGATCGCATCATTTTGATCCATTACGGCTGAAATTGCTGCCATATTGCAGTTAAAACCAGATTGGTAAGCAATCGCTGCTTCCGTGTGCTTAAACTTTGCCAGCATTTCTTCTAATTCGACATGCAACTTTAGTGTACCGTTGATCGTTCTTACCGCTCCGGCGCCGGCGCCGTATTTTTCAATCGCTTCAGCAGCTGCTTTCTTCAACCGTTTATCCGTTGCGAGTCCAAGATAATTATTCGATGAAAGGTTAACTAATTCTTTCCCTTGAATCGTAATGATCGGCCCATTTGCACTTTCTAAAGGATCAATTTCGTTGTAAAGGCCTTTTGCTTTTAGATCTTGAAGATTCTCATTCAAGAACGCACCTAATTGTCTGCTTGACATTTGTGTTCCCCCTTATGATCAATCTTGCATTAAAAACATTTGTACACTCCAAAAAGACATAATCTCAAATGAAACCGGATACAATCCTGCTTTTATATATACTTTATCATATTTTTAAGAAAATGTTCATACCTAGCGGACATACTTAGCAAATTTTTTTTAAAAAGATAAATCCCCCCAAACCAATGTTTGAGGGGATTTTTCTTTTACTGAATTTATTTTGTTAATGTCACTTGCAATGTCATTTGTTTTCCGTTGCGGTAGATACCAAATTTTATCGTCTCACCAATCTTCACTTTTGTGTATAAATACTTTCTTAGTGCAGATGAATCATCAATGGCTGTTCCATTCATTGAAACGACAATATCCTTTTGCTGGAAGCCGCCTTTAGCTGCCGGCGAGCCGTTTTCAACACTAGTGATGAGCACTCCTTTTCCGCCATTTGGAAGAAGTTCTTGGATATATGAATCCGGCAACTGGTTTAAATCTGCCAAACCAACGCCAAGACGCGGACGTTCCACTTTCCCATTTTTAATTAATTGATTCACAATCGGAATGAAATCATTGCTTGGGATTGCAAAGCCCAGACCTTCAACACCACTTTCAGAAATTTTCAAACTATTGATTCCGATAACTTGGCCTTCAGGATTAATCAACGCACCGCCGCTATTGCCAGGATTGATTGCGGCATCTGTCTGAATGACATTCGTGTCCCAATTACCTGCGGAAGTTGGAACAGAAATCGTTCGGTTTGTTGCACTTACAATTCCTTGCGTCACAGTTCTTGAAAGGTCAAGGCCCAGCGGATTGCCAATCGCATACACTTGATCTCCTGGACGCAGGCGAGATGAATCGCCAAATTGGGCGGTATAATTTACATTCTTCCCATCAATCTGCAAAACGGCAATATCCGTTAAGGCATCCGTACCAACAACTTTGGCTGTTGTTTTCGTTCCGTTATAAAGGGATACTTCAAGTTTGGATGCCCCTTCAACAACATGGTTATTCGTAACAATATAGGCTATGTTCCCAGTTTTTTGAAAAATAACTCCGGATCCGGAACCCTTTTCAACGCTTTGTGATTGCTGCGATTGCTGTGAATTGCTTGAACCCGAATTTCCAAACGGATCAAATGGAACAGCATTTCCAAAAAAGTTATTTGACTGCTGCTGTTGTTGGTAATTGACAATGCCTACGATGGCTTTTGATACTTTTTCCACTGTATCCGCAATCGAGGATGCTCCATTTGCGGCATCTGTTTTTGATGCGGATACTGTTTTCACTGCTGGTGTAGCTGCTATTGTTTGCTGTGAACTAGTAGAAGACGGGCTCACATTTTTAAAATAGTCTGTATAGGGCAGAACGGTTAAGGTTAAAGCAGAACCAACTACTCCGGCTGCAATCGTTGAAACAACGCTTTTTAGTGTTCCTTTTCTTTTCGTGTTTGTCCGTTGTTCTACCGGCGACGGATCCACTGCTTTGTCATTTTCCGTCATAAAATACTGACTCGATTCTTCACGTTTGTATTGATCCTCAATATCCATTTTCATGACATCTCCTTTTTCACGTTTCCTTTTGTATAGTTATACTATAACGAAAAAATGTGAAAAAACTGTTACCGAAGTATAAAGGGTTTCGGAAAAAACAGGTAAGAAATGATGGAAAAGGCAGGATTTTTACGATCTGAACTTTTTAGTAGGAAAACTGTGCTTTAATCCTTTTGTTCGGCTTCCTTTTTGTAGGGAAAGCGAATAACAAATTTCGTCCCTTTTCCTTTATCACTTTCAACAATAATTTCGCCGTCATGAAGGAGAACAAGCTGTTTGACAATTGAAAGTCCTAATCCAAACTCTCCGTACGGATTGCTTGTTCTAGAAAGATCCGCCTTGTAAAAACGCCGCCAAATATTTTCAACGTCCTGTGCATCAATTCCGATACCAGTGTCCTTGATTTCAATGACTGTATCGGATTGATCCATAAAGCCTCGCAGCCAGATCGTCCCATTTGTCGTAAACTGGATGCTGTTTTTCGTAATATTAATCAAAATTTGGATCAACCGGTCATAATCGGCAATGATCATTGCTTCTGAAGAAGCCTCAACAAGAATCGTGTCATTTTTTTCTTCTGCTTGAATAGCCAGCTGTTCTTGAATAATTTCCAACACTTCAAACAGCTGAATTTCTTCTTTAAATAATTGAATTTGATTCGAGCGAATTTTGTCATAATCCAAATTCTCATTTACAAGCCTGATCAGCCTTTTCGCTTCTTGACTGACGAGCTGCAATCCTCGTTCTTTATCCTCTTCAGGAATCATGTCATTTTTTAACCCTTCAATTACCCCGCTGATCGTTGTTAACGGGGTTCGCATTTCATGGGAAACATCTGCCATAAACTGTCTTCTGCGATTTTCCAAGCTTTCGATTTCTTCCATTGAACGATTGATCTTGTCAACCATATGGTTAAAGTCATTGGCTAGTTCACCGATTTCATCAAATGTGGAGGATGGAACATTGACATTGTAATTACCCGAAGAAACGAGGGAGGTTGCTTCCCTCAGACGTTTAATGCGATGAACATGAATTCTTGAGAGCAAAAGGCTAAGCAAAAATGATACCCCAAAAGCAATTAAAATAGTAAAAAACAAATATTTATTGATTTGGCTAATCATCTCACGCGAACCGCTGATTGGGGAAGTTAACAATATGCCGCCAATAAATCGTCCGCTGCTTACGTATGGAAGGGCAACAAATGAGACGCCTTCCTGCCCAAAGCGTTTAAAATCACGGTTAACAATCACGGTTTTCCCTTCTGTTAGTTCCGTCCACTCGCTATCGGACAGTTCTGTCGTCGGTCCATGCTTGCTAACCAAATAAAGTTTTCCATCTTGGTCAAATATACTGAAACTGATTTCTCTGGCTGCTAAAACAGAACTGTATTGGTTAATGATTTGATCGGCTTTCTCAGGGGACCGATCCATATCTTTTAGGATGGCTTTTCCGTAGGAAATTAATTCCTTCGCCTTATTTTCATAGACTAAATTTTCAACATAATGGGCAAACAAAATACTTAAAAGCAGAAATGCCACTAAAATAATACTAATATGGCTGGAAAATTGCTGATAAATATATTTAAATTTCATCTGCTTTAATCGTTTCATCAAACTTATATCCTACCCCCCAGACTGTATGGAAAAAAGCTTCAGAGCTCGTCCCGATTTTTTTTCGCAAACGTTTGATGTGGACATCGACTGTGCGCTCATCCCCATAAAATTGGTAGCCCCAAACCCGTTCAAGCAATTGCTCTCTTGAAAACACTTGTTTCGGAT
>JAKACS010000291.1 GCA_021821235.1 Bacillota bacterium | reverse complement strand
ATGAACAGCTCTTATTGACCGTTCCTAACCAGTTTCCCGCTCATCGGGCTCTATGAACGGTTCTTATTGACCGTTCCTAACCAGTTTCCCGCTTATTAGGCATTATGAATGGTTCTTATCGACCACCGAACCGGCTGCGATAAAAATAAAAAGGGCAATGATGCTGTTTGGGCTGTGAGCAAAGCCTATGTTAGTGTGTTTATCAAACACCTTCGCCGTCATTGCCTTTTCCTTTGCCCTTTTCTTTCCACTTCTTCCCCCATTTTTCTTTTTGTTTTTCCCATTTGTCGCGTAACTTTTTGACTTCTTCATTTAACTGATATCCAAAATTAACATTGTTATTTTGCTGTTCTTCTGTCTGTTTTTGCTCCATGTACGGATCAATAGAAGGGACATTGAAACGGGCTGGTGCCGTATTCTGCAACGCCTCAGCCATTAATTCGCGGAAAACGATTGCGGCTCCCTCGCTGCTTGTCGTTGTTAAATAATGCTTTTCATCGGTCTTATCATAGCCAACCCATACCGCACCGACCAACTGTGGTGTATAGCCGACAAACCATTGATCTTTCACTCCGTTAATGCCTGTAATCGGCACTTGGGTCGATCCGGTTTTGCCTGCCACTTCCCGGCCGGGTATTTGTGCTCCTTTTCCGGTACCGTACTTGACAACGCCCAACAACATAGCAGTCATCTCATCGGAGACGGATTTGGTTGTTACTCTTTGTTTCTTTTCCTTCCACTGTGCAACAATTTTGCCGTCTGCATCGACAATTTTCCGAATAACATGGCTTTCTATCCGTATGCCATTGTTCGGAAATACGGCGAAAGCTTCAGCCATGTTCACAGGAGAGACGCCTTTTTCCAAACCGCCTAGTGCAAGCGACAAATTGCGGTCGCCTTTTTCGAGCGGGATGCCGAATCGCTTGCTGGAATCCAAGCCTTTTTCCAAACCTAGTTCATTTAATAACCAAACAGCGGGTACATTTTTTGACTCGATCACGGCCTGATACATCGGCACTTCGCCTGCATATTGGGCATTGTAATTGCTCGGCTCATAATCACCGAATTTCATTGGTTCATCCTTTAACATGTCCGTCATTTTCCACCCTTCTTCCAGTGCAGGTGTATAAACGGCAATTGGTTTAAAAGAAGACCCAGGCTGGGCTTTTAATTGAGACGCACGATTGTATCCTCTAAACGTATGCTCGCCTCTTCCGCCAATAATCGCCCGAATTCCTCCCGTTTTTGGATCCTCTAAAACAGCCCCGCTTTGGACAAGACGATCGCTGCCTTTTGGAAAAAAGGTATCGTTTTGATACGTTTTTTCCGCAGCAGTTTGCATTGCTTGATCAAGTTCTGTGTAAATTTTGTACCCACCCGTCAGCAAATCATCCTGTGATAAGCCGTACTTCTCAATGGCCTCCCCCAAGACTTGATCCACATAATACGGATATTTCCCGCGGAATGGATCTCCCCCCTTGTCTTGAAGAACAAGCTTTTCGGCCTTTGCCTTTTCAAGCTGTTTCTCCGTAATAAATCCTTGCTCCTTCATAGTAGCTAAAACAACGTCGCGCCTTTGCTCTGCTTTTTCCATATGATTGTACGGATTTAAGGCAGATGGTGCTTTGATAAGCCCGGCAAGCATGGCGGATTCGCTTAAAGAAAGATTTTTAACGTCTTTGCCAAAATACTTTTGGGCAGCCTTCTTAATCCCCCAGGCGCCATCCCCAAAGTAAATTTGATTCAAATACATTTGCATGATTTCCGATTTCGTATATTTTTTCTCAATTTTTCGTGCGATAAAAATTTCATCGAGTTTCCGCTTATACGTTTTCTTTGGGTTTAAAAACACATTTTTGGCAAGTTGCTGGGTAATTGTGCTCCCGCCTTCCACTGTACCCCCGGCTTTTATATTGCGGAAGAGCGCACGGGCAATCCCGATAAAATCAATTCCATGGTGCTCATAAAAACGGCGGTCCTCAATCGCGACAACAGCATGCTGCAGATTTAAGGGAACTTGCTTGAACGAAACCCCTTCATTTCGATTTGCGGATACTTTGCTTGCCACCTTGCTATTTTTATCATAAAAAACAGTCGCTTGGGGAACCTCAAGCTTAAGGGCAGAAATATCCACATTATTTGCGAAGGATTGAAGAATAGTAAAAAAGACTAATACTATTAGTAAAAAAAAGAGAATGAGAATTTGCGTCATATGCCATTTTTTCCAATTTTGTAAAACTCTCTTCATCGATGCACCTCTAATAACCCCATTATTAACCACATTTTCTTTTACCCATAATAGGAAATATTTACTCTTTTCCAGGTAATCATACCAATACAAAATTTTCGACAAACCGAGCCACTTTATGGGGGTATAAAAAAAACAGAGCCAAGGACTCTGCTATTTCTGTGTTTGTTGTTTTGTTAGTTCCTTAAACCGCATTTTAGAAGATTTCTCGTCAAAGCTGCTGAACACTCGGTAATTTTTATCGTCAACAATCCGAAAATGCTTGCTAAGAATATTTTGCTGCAAAATATAGCCATTCTTCTGCGAGATTTCTCTCCACCATATCTTTCCGCCTAAAGCCTTCTTTTTTCTTACATCAATTCCTTCTCGGGCGACTGTCTCCAATACCTCTAACGGTTCGTTGCCGAATAGAAATTGGACAGTCTCGGTTTCGCGAAACAGTGCGCAAATTGAAACAACTGCTGCCCAGTTGGCAAACACCCTTCCTTTTTCAATTTGGACAAGAGTTTTTTTCGAAACACCGATGATCTCGGCCATTTTATCCTGTGTATATCCTGCCTCTGTACGGATTAGGCGAAGCTTGTCTGACACCTGCATAATGATTTCTTCTCTATTCACCAAATAAGCCCTTCCTTCAAAACCGTCTAGTGTAATTTTACACAAAACCAATTGGACAGGAAAGTTTTTTGACTTTTAGTGAAAAACTGCAGTTGTTCCAAGCGTACCCATTATCGCACGGATGCTTTCGAAAGATTTTTTTCAAAGTGTACGTATTATCTGTGGGCTGGCTTTTTCTCAGGTGAACAGCATGAACTTGAACATGATTTGTTCACATCACATGCAGCACATTTTCCTTTTTTTGATTTTTGAATATAGCGTACAAGCGCCCAGCCTGCATAACCGAAGATCACCGTGCCAATAACAAAATTTGCAATCATTCCTTCCTACCTTCTTCCATATTTTATTAAACACTCAAACAAACCCCAGCAATTTTCCACCTTGATAGACAATAAATGCCAGCGAGTAGGCAATTGTCAGCGCATAGCCGATCGCAAAGGCTGTCCATTTTTTTGATCCCGTTTCCTTGAGAATTGTTGCGGTCGTTGCTAAACATGGTATATACAATAAAATAAAGACCATAAAGCTGTATGCGGCTAGAGGTGTATAGTACGAAGCCAACAGCCCTTGAAGGCTCGTTGCATTTGGAACAAAATAAATAATGTTCATTGTTGAAATAATCGCTTCTTTTGCTAAAAATCCGGTAATTAATGAAGCAGCTGCCTGCCATGTGCCAAAGCCGAGCGGTCGTAAAATGGGAGCCAGAACATTGCCAATTGCTGCTAAAAAGCTTTCATTCATCTCAACCTTTAATCCGGACGGACCTGCATAGGACAGAAGCCAAATGAACACCGATCCGGCAAAAATAAACGTTCCTGCCTTGCGGATAAAACCTTTTCCCTTATCCCAGGTACTACGCCACAGCGATTGAAACTGCGGCAGCCGGTACGGAGGAAGTTCAATCACAAACAATGAAGTTTCCGATTTTAAAAGCGTGGAAGTAAAAACTTTGGCGAGCACAAATGCAACCAAAATCCCAATTACATACAGACTTAATACGATTGCTGCCTTTTGGCCAGCAAAAAAGGCGCCAACAAACAATGCATACACAGGCAGCCTTGCCGAGCAAGACATTAACGGCGTCAGTAAGATCGTTAACAGCCGCTCCCTTGGTGTTTCAATTGTTCGCGCAGACATAATTCCCGGAACATTGCAGCCGAAACCAATCATCATTGGGATAAATGCTTTGCCATTCGAACCAACCGCTTCCATGATTCGATCCATTACAAGCGCCACCCGTGCCATATAGCCCGAATCTTCCAATAACGATATAAAGAAAAACATAATAAAAATTTGCGGGGCAAACACAAGAACACCACCGACACCGGCTACAAGTCCTTCAATAATCAGAGCACGGATAAATTCAGAGGCGTGAACAGCCCGTAATATCGTTTCAAAACCAGCTGTAACCGGGCCTGTTAAAAACACATCAAGTGCATCGGACAGCGGCGTTCCGAGCCAATCAAATGTAAGCATAAATATCAAATACATGAACAATAAAAAAATCGGCATCCCCAAATAGCGGTTTGTCACAATGGCATCAATCTTTTCGGTCAGAGGGATGACAGCATTTTGTTTTTTTACAGTTTGCGCTAAAATTTTTTCAATTGCTTCTTTTCTTTTTTGATAGATAAAATGGGGAAGCGACTTCACTTCGTCATTCTGCTTTATTTTGCTTTCTGTCTCTTGAAAAATAGCATCCAGCATTGCAGCAGGGGCAATTTTATTCAAAAAATCTTTCACGTATTGGTTCCCTTCCAACCACTGCAATCCGAGCCATCTTGTGGAATGGTCGGTTTTTCCTGTAATGAGCTGTGAAAGTCTTGAAACCCCTTCCTCAATTTCCTTGCCATAGTAAATCAAATGTTTCGGTTTATCTGCTTCCACGTTGGCAGCCATTACTTGAACAAGTTGGTCACAGCCTTTTCCGCTCCGCGCTACAACTGGTACAACCGGTGCGCTGATGATTTGGGAAAATTTTTCAACATCGATTTGAATCCCGCGTTGTCTGGCTACATCCACCATATTTAAGCCGACAAGCATTGGCTTTTCAAACTCAAGCAATTGGATTGTCAAATGCAAATTTCTCTCCAATTGCGATGCATCCAAAATATTTAAAAAGCGGTCGACTGAATCGTTTAAGAAAAAGGAGGTAACAACTCCTTCGTCTTTCGAGAGCGGGTTAAGCGTATACACACCAGGCAAGTCAATCAAATTGCCGCCGTTGTTTTTTAAGATGCCAACCTTTTTTTCGACCGTCACACCGCTCCAATTCCCAACGTATTCATAGGAACCTGTTAAATTATTAAACAATGAAGTTTTACCAGTATTCGGATTTCCGATCAGTGCGACTTCCATTATAATCTCTCCACTTCGATTTGATCTGCCTCTTTGC
>JAKACS010000290.1 GCA_021821235.1 Bacillota bacterium | reverse complement strand
ATCGCCTGCTTTTAAATTTTCCCGCCCATAACTTTGGGCTACCCAGTTGAGAGAAGTCGTTGTTCCTCTTGTAAAAATAACTTCCTGCGTCGATTTTGCGTTGATAAACTTACGAACCTTTTCCCGTGCGCCTTCATAGGCATCGGTTGCTCTTGTGCCTAATGTGTGTACCCCGCGGTGAACGTTCGAATTGTCTTGTTTATAATAATTCTCTAGCGTTTCAATTACTTGAACCGGTTTTTGCGATGTTGCTGAACTATCGAGATAAACTAATGGATTGCCGTTGACTTCCTGGTTTAATATCGGAAAATATTGACGAATCGTTTTGATATCCATTATCGGACTTTCCTTTCAATGACTTCCGTTAACTGCTTTTTCACGCCTTCAATCGGAAGCTGGTTTACAACTGGAGCAAGGAAACCATGAATAATCAAGCGCTCTGCTTCAGCTTTCTTAATCCCGCGGCTCATTAAATAATAAAGCTGGACTGGATCAACACGACCAACTGATGCCGCGTGTCCTGCCATGACATCGTCTTCATCAATTAACAGAATTGGGTTGGCATCGCCTCGTGCCTTGTCGCTAAGCATTAACACGCGTGACTCCTGCTCAGCGTTCGATTTCGAAGCACCGTGCTCGATTTTGCCAATTCCGTTAAAAACCGTAGTAGCACTGTCTTTCATTACACCGTGATTTAAAATCGTTCCTTCTGTATACTTGCCAAAATGAACAACTTTAGTTGTGAAGTTCTGGATTTGCTCGCCGCGGCCGACAACTACGGTTTTTGTATCACCGCTGGAACCGTCACCAACGAGGTTGGTTGTATTTTCAGAAATCGTATTGCCTTCATTCATTAAGCCTAACGCCCATTCAATCCGCGCATCTCTTGCTGCTGTTCCCCGGCGGTTGACATAGGTGGTGATTCCCTTCGCCAAATAGTCAACGGCTCCGTAGTGAATTTTTGCATTGGTATTGGCAAATACTTCTGTCACAATATTCACTACATTGTTGGAAGAATCAAGTGTCGAAATGTAGTTTTCCACATAGACGACCGAGCTATTATCTTCTGCAACCACGATAACATGGTTAAACAGATTCGCTTCTGAATTGTCGTGCACGTATACTGCTTGGATCGGTTCCTCGATTTCCACGTTTTTCGGAACGTAGAGAAAAGCACCGCCATTGAAAAGAGCTGCATGAAGGGCTGTTAGCCGATGTTCATCCATCTGGATTGCTTTGGTCATAAAATATTTTTCCAACAAATCGCCATGTTCGCGAACAGCTGTAAAAATATCTGTAAAAATAACTCCCTTGTTGCGAAGATCCTCAGATAGGGTTAAATAGGCCGGTGTTTGGTTGCGCTGAACATACAAATTTTTGTTCGTTGCTTCCAAATCGCCAATTAACGCTTTTACTTCCACTGGAAGCTCTGCTAATGATCGATATGAATCACTTTTTACTGTATGCGGATGGAACTGGTTAAAATTCCATTTTTCAATTTTCGTTTTGTCTGGCCTTGGTAGCGGCAGATCGCCAGCAATATTGATCGCTTTCACCCTTAACGCTTCAAGCCATGCCGGCTCACCCATTTCTTTTGAAAAGGAGCTGACAAAATCCGTACCAAACGATTGATTTGTTTCGATTGTCATGTTAATCCTCCTAATGCTTACGCTTCTTGCCCAACTGTTTCATCTTCAATGCCAAGTTCTTTCTTGATCCAGTCATATCCTTCTGCTTCTAAGCGTTGTGCAAGTTCTGGTCCGCCGGATTTAACGACGCGTCCCTGCATCATGACATGCACATAGTCAGGAGTGATATAGTTTAATAAACGCTGGTAGTGAGTAATCACCATGCAGCCAAAATCTTCGCCGCGCATTTCATTGATTCCCTTTGAGACCACTTTCAAGGCATCAATATCAAGGCCTGAATCAATTTCATCCAGAATTGCAATTTTTGGCTCAAGCATCATTAATTGTAAAATCTCATTGCGTTTTTTCTCTCCGCCGGAGAAACCTTCATTTACATATCGCTGTGCCATATCGAGATCCATCTCAAGGAACTCCATTTGTTTATCCATTTTGCGGATAAATTTCATCAAAGAGATTTCGTTTCCTTCTCCAAGGCGGCTATTAAGTGCTGAACGCAAGAAGTCTGCGTTTGTTACCCCAGTGATTTCACTTGGATATTGCATAGCCAAAAACAGACCTGCACGGGCACGTTCATCTACTTCCATTTCCAGAACGTTTTGTCCGTCCAAGGTAATGCTCCCGCTCGTTACTTCGTATTTTGGATGGCCCATGATTGCCGATGAAAGCGTTGATTTCCCTGTACCGTTCGGCCCCATGATCGCATGGATTTCGCCGCCTTTTATTTCAAGGTTTACGCCCTTTAAGATTTCTTTCCCATCGATTGCTACATGAAGATCCTTGATCGTTAAAGTTGATCCAGCCATATATATTTACCTCGCTTTTATAAAAAAAATGGTATTAATTTAAAGCATTCTTTCTATTCTCATTCTATTCTCATTACAATCTTATAACAAATGAAATGTGTTAGCAACTCCTAAACAGTGATAAATGTCACAAATTAAAAATGATTTTCTTTTTCAATTGGAGGTTAGCCTAAATAAGATGTTTGCTCTTTTCTGAGGAAAAAGCCAGCATGACTTGTTGCCGGCTTTTCCTCATTCTTCCTATTTATAAGGGTTGCTTATCTACAGGCTCGTTTTATCCGCGGAATTTGATCATTTATCCGTGGAATTTTTCCATTTATCCGCGAAGTTTCTCTATTTATCCGCGGATTTTTTTGATTTATCCGTAATTTAAATTTCCGATGGAATATTGCGTCTTTTTTTAATAAGTTTTCGAAGATCCTAACCATCTTTAGTATGCAAAAACAGGCATGGTGCTATCCCCGAATAACAAAAAGCAGGCACACGGCCTGCTTTTTGTTATTTCGAAACCGGTACAACGGCACCTTTATACTTTTCAAGGATAAAGTCTTGAATTTTTTTTGAGTGCAGTACATCAACAAGTGTTTTGATCGCCGGTTTATTTTCGTCGCCTTGGCGCACCGCAATAATGTTTACGTAATTCGGATCAATCGGCTCTTGAGCAATTCCATCTTTTTTCGGATTTAACCCATTGTCAATTGCATAGTTGGAGTTAATCAGAACTGCATCCCCTTCACCGTTTTTAAAGATTTTCGGCAATAAGGCTGCTTCGTAATTTGCAGCAAATTTCAAGTTTTTAGGATTTTCAACAATGTCTTTAATATCGTACTCTTGAGGATTCACACCTGGTTTTAATTTAATGAGACCTAACTTCTCCAGCATCCGCAGAAGGCGCGGGTGGTCAGAAACGGAATTACTCATAATTAGAGTTGCACCATTTGGAAGGTCCTCAAGCTTTTTGTATTTTTTCGAATAAACAGCAATTGGCTCAATATGAATTCCGCCGGCATTGGCAAACTTATAGCCGTTTTCCTTCATTTGTACTTCCATGTAAGGAATGGTTTGGAAGTAGTTTGCATCCAATTCTTTTGAAGCCAATGCCTTATTTGGCATAATGTAATCCTGGAACGTCTTAATTTGCAGATCAATTCCTTTTTCCTTTAAAATCGGCTGTGCTTCTTTTAAAATTTCAGCATGTGGTACATTGGAAGCACCAACGACTAATTTTGTCAGCTTTTGTCCACCTTGGGCACTATCCTTTGAAGTAGACGATCCGCAGGCAGCTAAAACAAGTGAAAGCGTTACTAATAAAAACCCACCTAACCATTTTTTCATGATTATACACTCCTTCTACCTTTTATCTATTTTTTTTGTAATACTATCACCAATAAACTGAATGATAAACACAATAACCAGAATGATAATTGTCGCGACTAAAGTTACATCGTTGCGACTACGCTGGAACCCCTCAAGGTATGCAAGATTTCCAAGGCCACCGGCGCCAATGACACCTGCCATCGCGGTATAGCTGACAAGTGCGATGGCTGTAACCGTAATTCCTGAAATGAGTGCTGGCATCGATTCAGGAAGCAACACTTTCCAAATAATCGTTCCCATTGATGCACCCATCGATTTGGCTGCCTCAATGACCCCTTTATCAATTTCCCGCAAACCAATCTCAACCATTCTCGCATAAAATGGAGCTGCTCCAACAATTAGGGCTGGCAATGCGGCGCTTTCGCCAATCATTGTCCCAAAGAGGAGGGTGGTGAATGGGATCAAGAGAACAATCAAAATAATAAATGGAATCGAACGAAAAACGTTAACAACGGCACTAATTACAAGATTAACAGGACGGTTCTCCCACATATTTCCCGGAGAAGTAAGGAACAACAGAAGCCCAAGCAAAATTCCTAAAATAAAGGTTGCCAGAACGGAATAAACTGTCATGTATAGGGTTTGAACCGTTGCATCCCACATTGCCTGCCAATCAATATCCTTAAAATATTGCTTATCCATTTGTAACCACCTCCACTCCTACTTGCTGCGAACGGAGAAAATCAAGAGCCTGTTCAATTTCCTGCTGGTCGCCATCAAGGTGAATAAAGAGGGTGCCATATGAGCCATTTTGCGTTTGTGATATTTTTCCTTGAAGGATATTCACATTCGCTTTCGCATTGCGAATCAAATTGGTAATCACCGGCTGTTCGGCTGCCTCGCCAATAAAGGTTAATTGGACAATTTTTCCAGAATGATATTTTTCAAGCAGGTGATCAACTGTATCTTTTGTCGCCTCAGGTTCGGTTACCTGCTGAACAAACCGTTTTGTAATCGGCTGCTGTGGATTTTTAAATACTTCCAGTACCGATCCCGTTTCAACTACCTTACCGCTCTCCATTACCGCTACACGGTGGCAGATTTTACGAATGACATGCATTTCATGGGTAATCAATACAATTGTTAATCCAAGTCTTTTGTTGATGTCAACCAATAAATCCAGGATTGAATCCGTCGTTTGCGGATCCAAAGCAGAAGTTGCTTCATCACATAGCAGGACTTTCGGATTATTGGCAAGCGCCCTTGCGATTCCGACCCTTTGCTTTTGCCCGCCGCTTAATTGTGAAGGGTATGCATTCTCCCTACCTTCGAGGCCGACAAGCTTGATTAATTCTTGAACCCGCTTCAGCCTACCGGGGCCTTTAATGCCGGCAATCTCCAGCGGAAACGCAATATTTTCGGCAACGGTTCTTGACCATAACAAGTTAAAATGCTGAAAGATCATACTGATTTCCTGGCGCGCTTTCCGAAGTTCCTTGC
>JAKACS010000289.1 GCA_021821235.1 Bacillota bacterium | reverse complement strand
GACAATTTTTCCTGGGACTTCCAAAGGAACTAGAAGAAGCAGCGGAGATGGATGGATTGGGAAAATGGGGTGTTTTCTTTAAAATATTCCTGCCTCTTTCAAAACCATTACTTGCCACCCAAATCATTTTTACGTTCCAGGGGAACTGGAACTCATTCCTATGGCCTGTGTTGCTAACGACCAGTGCAGAAATGTATACGTTGCCTGTTGGATTGAATTCCTTCTATGGCCAATATAACGCCTATTGGAATAGTGTATTAGCCGGCGTTATTATGTTGACATTGCCGATGATTATTATCTTTCTTATTTTTCAAAAGCAATTTGTTAAAGGGATTTCGACAAGTGGAATTAAGTAATTGTTTCATTAAAATAAAAGTGAAACCAGCAGACGAAAACTTGCTGATTTTGCATGGCATAAGTTCTAAAACGTTTTCGCATAAAGGAGACATGGACAATGATGAATTATCGATTAGGAACAGGCGATTATCAGAATTGGGTAGTTTCTGATGACCGTTTTTCAGTAGATACTTTAGGAAAAAGCGAGGCGATTATGTATCTAGGAAATGGATATATGGGTCTGCGTTCTGTAAATGAGGAACCTTATCTTCAAGATGTAAGGAACTGCTTTGTCGCTGGTACCTTCAATAAATTTGACAAGGATGAAGTGAGCGAACTGCCCAACATTGCGGATGTGACACGGTTGAACATTCAAATTGATGGAGAGCGTTTCAGCTTGGAATTTGGCGAAACGAAAGATTACGTAAAACAATTAAATTTAAAGACCGCTGAATTAACGCGGTCATTTAATTGGGTGTCACCAAAAGGAAAAGAACTGCGCTTTCATTTTAGACGATTTGTTTCATTAGAAAATCTCCATTTAATCGGAATGAAAATGGAAGTCGAGTCATTAACCCACCCTGTTATGATTTCGTTCGAATCTGGCATCAATGCCCAGATGTCCAACTCGGGTGCCCAGCATTTCCGTGAAGGTGAGATGAGAATATTTGATAAACGTTTCATTCAACTGATTCAAACAACAACGGAATCCAAAATCGATATCGTGTTAAATACTGTTCATAAAGTAATGGTAAACGGGAAGGAAGTGGAGAAAGAACCGATTATGGTGATGGATCGGCGGAAAGTATGGCTTCACTTCGAAGCAGAACTTCAGCCCAATCATACGTTAACAATGGAAAAGCTCACAACTGTAAATACAAGCAGGGATGAGGAAGTAGACAACGATTACTATACGTTGCAAGACTTGCGCAAACATTCCCTTGCCACTCTTCGTCACGAAGTTGAAAAAGGGTATGAAGCGGCATTTGCAGAAAGCAAAACAGCATGGCAAACAAAAGTTTGGGATCAATACAATTTTACGATTAAAAGTGAAGATCCGTTCGATCTGCTTGCACTCCGATTTGCCCTTTATCATTTAACGATTATGACACCAGCACATGACAACAGAATGGGAATTGGCGCAAAAGCACTGAGCGGTGAAGGATATAAAGGACACTCTTTCTGGGATACGGAGGTTTTCATCCTGCCATTCTTTATTTATTCAAATCCTCAAATTGCCAAGTCTCTGTTGGAATACCGTTATCATGGGTTGGTCGGGGCACGCAAAAAAGCAAAAGAAAACGGCTATGAAGGGGCGATGTACCCTTGGGAAGCGGCTTGGCCGACAGATGGTGAAGTAACTCCGGTTTGGGGAGCAGTTGACATTGTCACAGGGGAGCAGACAAAAATTTGGTCAGGCTTTATCGAACAGCATATTACTTCTGATATTGCGTATGCAGTCTGGCAATATTACAAAATTACAAATGACCAGGAATTCATGGATCAATACGGCTATGAAATGATTTTTGATACAGCAAGATTTTGGGTAAGCCGATTAGAATGGAATGAGGAAAAGCAAGAATATCATATTAACGATGTAGTTGGACCGGATGAATATAAAGAGCATGTAAACAACAATGCCTTTACGAATCATATGGCCCATTTCAATATTGAGCTTGCGATTCAATATTATCAAGAATTAAAGGAAAAACGCCCTGAATTGCTGGCAAATTTGAAAACAAAATTGGATTTGGAAAAATCCTATTCTGTATGGACGGAGAAAATCTATCAGATTTATTTGCCGCAGCCGAGAGAAAAGGATCAGATCATTCCGCAAGATGACACGTATTTAAGCAAACAGATCATCAACCTTGAAAAATATAAGAACCAAACAAAAGTTGGCTCCATGTTTCTTGATTATAATTTGGAGCAAGTAAATGAAATTCAAGTATCAAAACAAGCGGATATCATGATTTTGTTCCTGCTACTGGAGAACAAATTCCGTCCTGAAGTAAAAGTGGCAAACTTCCATTACTATGAGCCAAAGACATTGCATGATTCATCGTTAAGCTTATCGACACATGCGATTTTAGCAAATGACTTAGGGATTGAAGAGATGGCCTACTCACTTTTCAGAAGGGCAGCGGAAATTGACCTAGGGCCTGCGATGCATTCTTCTGATCACGGTGTACATGCTGCTTCCATCGGCGGGATCTGGCAATCTGTTGTCCTCGGATTTGGCGGCGTTCGAATGGTTGACGGAAAATTGAGAATCAATCCGCGCTTGCCAAAACATTGGGGTGAGCTGACATTTACGATTCGTTGGCACGGGAATCCGCTCCATGTTCATATTGATCAACATACGTTAACAATAAAGTCTGAAGGCAAAGAAAATGTTGAAATTGAGGTTTTTGGCAAAAAGGTACAATTTGTAAATGAAACCACAATGGCGTATCGAGAATAAAATACTTGGAAAAAGTACATTCCATAATCCGAAAGGCTGGGAGGTTAACAGGATGAAAGCAGTTATTTTTGACTTAGATGGCGTGATTACAGATACAGCAGAATGGCATTACTTAGCCTGGAAGGATTTGGCCAACAGCATTGGCATCGATTTTGACCGGGAGTTTAATGAAGAATTAAAAGGCATCAGCCGGATGGAAAGCTTGGAGAAAATTCTTATCCATGGCGGGGTTGCGGATCAATATAGTGAAATAGAAAAAGCTGCCTTGGCAACCAAAAAGAATGAAAAGTATGTTCAGCTACTGGCGCAAATGAAGCCAGAGGATATTTTTCCGGGGATAAAAGAATTTCTCGAAGAGTTAAGAAAAAACAATCTTTTCATTGGATTGGCTTCTGCAAGTAAGAATGCCCCGGCTATTTTGAAGTCGCTTGAGATTACTTCTTATTTTCAGACAGTGATCGATCCTGAAGAGATTGCAAACGGAAAGCCAGCGCCGGATATCTTTTTAAAAGCAGCGGAAAAGCTGGCGGTAAAGCCAAGTGAATGTGTTGGGATTGAAGATTCAACGGCAGGAATATCTGCTATTAAAGATGCCGGCATGTTTGCAGTTGGAGTTGGAACCGTTGACAAAATGAAACAAGCTGGGGCAGATTTAGTGCTTGAAAACACGAAGCAGCTTGTGTTATCACTATTATTGGAAGAGTTTTCAACAAAGCAAAATTAACGGTTCTTTTTAGAGGAAGCAGGGGTTCAAATTGGCTACAATTAAAGATGTGGCAAAAAAAGCGGGTGTCTCCATCGGGGTTGTGTCAAAGGCATTCAATAACTATCCAGACATAAGCGAGAAAACGAAAAAACGCGTATTTGAAGTAGCAAAAGAACTGGACTATTCTCCGAATCTCGTTGCGAAAAACTTGTCATCGAAAAAGCAAAAGACGATCGCTCTAATTGCCTCTGGCTATTTTGACAGCGGGATAAAAGATAATAATAACTCGTACCAAGTGTTTAAAGGTGTTTATGCGGCTGTCGAGCAAAATCAGTATGAGCTGGCAATTTATTTAATTGATTCAATGAAACAAAAAGAAAAAACCTATGCACAGTTTTGTAAGGAGCGCAATATCGGCGGTGTTGTTTTAGTAGGGATTCGGATGGATGACCCCTACTTTAAAGAATTGCTGGATTCAAAGATTCCGTGCGTTGTTTTAGATGCGAAACCGGAAAATGATAGTGAGATCATCGGTGTCGTTTCAACCGATAATATTGCAGCGAGCAAAGAAATGACGGAGTATTTGTTAAAACGCCACCATCACGATCTTGTCATTGTTGCAGGTAAAAAGGAAACATGGGTAAATACGGAACGGCTTGCCGGGGTAAAGCTGGCTTTGGAGGATTCCGGGATTGAGCTAGCGGATGAGCAAATACTAAATGCCAATTTTTCAGAAAGTGAAGCGTATGAACAAACGAAGGAATTGCTCAAAACAAAAAGACCATCCGCAATCTTGTGTTTTAGCGACCTGATGGCTCTTGGCGCCATGAATGCCGTAAAAGAATCTGGCCTTTCAATACCTGATGATGTGTCTATTACAGGATTTGATGGGATTTTAGTAACCGAATACACCCACCCTACGATTACGACCATTCAGCAAAACTTCTTTGAAATGGGCAGGCAGGCAGCGCTACTGCTTCAGAAATTGATAGAAGGAAAAGCAACCAAGAAAAATGTTTTTGTGGACTACCAGTTAATTGAAAGAGATAGTGTGATGAATAGAAAGCAGTTGTTTCCAAAGGCTTGCAAATAAAATTGCAGGCCTTTTGCCTTTGAAAAGCACCTTTGTACTGCTACGGATTCATGTACTTTTGAACGGATACTCTGTTTACCTATCTGCGGAACAATTGATGAATATGGATGAGAATGATAAATTAAGTATAGATTTATTTTATTAACCGAAAAGCGATCAGCCAGTTAAAATGGTTTAAAATAAGTTGGCATCGTTCTGAATAAACTTATCATTTAAAGGAGCATTAAGGATGAAAACCTGGGTAAAAGCACTTATTATAATTGATATTCTTATTATTGTGGCTGTTGTTCTAGGTGAAGTTTTTTTCCGGATCTAAAAAGAGGATTTTTTGCAAAAGTTCAAGTGTTTAAAGAAGGGTAATGATAATCTATGAGAATCGTGGCGATTATCGCAATGATTAGCATGCTTGCCTTGTCAGGCTGCCAACAAGAAGATGTGAAGCAATATCAGAATGGAAAGTTGATATATGAAGGCACATTGGATCAAAATGGACAGCGAGAGAAAGGCAAACTGTATGATAGCAAAACAGGCAAAATCGTATTTGATGGTTTGTTTCGCAATGGCCTCATGTATAAGGGCACATTGTATGACAAAAATGGGAAAAATCCACGGCCTTATGAAGAGTGAAAAAATTTACAAATCATGCTGTTAATGGCATCGCCAAATAAGCAGATAACTCC
>JAKACS010000288.1 GCA_021821235.1 Bacillota bacterium | reverse complement strand
CCTGGTGCATTAATTTATCTTGATGGCTTTCGATAATACGTACGACTCCAGTCCCAACTGTACCTAAGCCAAATAAACCAATGGAAATTGCCTCCATACTATTTCCTCCTCGCAATTGTCTATTTTGTGCGAACAATTGTATTTTCATAGTAGACATTATAAAACGGCAAATAATTTTTTACAATAGTTAAAAATTACATAAAAACCGTTGTAATCGCTTACCCGCTTGCTACTCTTGAGTTCATTTTTTTTGAAAATTTTTGCTAAAAAAAATATTTATTTTTAGCCCTTTACAACAATAAAGAAGTGGTTGTAGAATATTCTGTATATTCCACCAGAGTTGCAAGGCGCCGGCCGCGCCGGCAATTTTGGGGATCCCAATCATTTTAAAAGTAATGATGAAGACGGCAGTAAGAGATTGCGAACAGAGAGCCGGTGGAAGCTGCAAACCGGTGCCTTTTCTTACAAATGCCCAGCCCTTCTGAACTGGCACGCTGAAACGTTTGTAGGCTTGCCCGGCTTTAAGCCGTTAACCTTTAGAGGCTGCATTTTGCAGTGAACGAGGGTGGCACCACGGATAAGTACGTCCCTCATAACAAGGCACTTCTGTCTGTTATGAGGGACGTTTTTATTTAGGATCAGAATTTTCCTTGCTAAATTCTAAAAACACATTCATGATCAATGCAACTATGGCTCTGCTTCCACTAGGCTTAGCAGCCGCCGAGCTTGCTTTATAAAATTTTTTAGGAGGATGGTTTTTGATGTTTATTGATCAGCAATATTTGTTTGCCCCTGGACCAACACCTGTACCTGAACGGGTGAAGCACGCGATGAACCTGCCAATGATTGCCCACCGCGGCCAGGAATTTCCTGTACTACTTGAGGAGGTAGCAACAAGGTTGATGCCTGTTTTTGGCTCAAAGAATCCCGTCACAATCCTTGCCAGCAGTGGTACTTCTGCACTAGAAGCAGCTGCCGCAAACGTGATCACAGAGGGGGACGATGTCGTTGTCATTGTAGCCGGTGCTTTTGGCGACCGTTTCGCATCCATTTGTGAAACATTTGGCGCAAATGTTCACCGCTTGGAAATCGAGTGGGGAAAAGCTTGCAAACCAGAGCAGTTGGAAGATTATTTGAAATCCCTAGACAAAGATGTTAAAGCTGTATTTGCCACCTATTGTGAAACTTCCACAGGTGTGATGCAACCGATTAAGGATCTTGGGAGTGTCACAAAGCGCGTCACAAACGCTCTCTTTATTGTTGACGGGGTCAGCAATATTGGCGCCGTTCCCGTTGATATGGAAGCTTGGCAGATTGATATTCTTGTCTCCGGCTCACAAAAAGCATTGATGCTGCCGCCGGGACTAGCGTTTGTCGCTGTTGCCGACACCGCAAAAGAAGTCATTCGCCATTCGAAGTCAAATCGCTTTTACCTTGATTTGAACCGCTATCTGGCATCTTATGAAAGTGATCGCTCGACACCATTCACCCCGGCTGTTTCGCTTATCTATGGGGCGAGGGAAGTTTGCAATATGTTCGACGAGGAAGGCTTTGAAAATGTCATCAAGCGCCATGAACTGCTAAAAACGATGGTACGTGAAGGCTTAAAAGCTGTCGAGCTGCCGCTGTTGACATCTGATGAAGATGCCTCTTCAACCGTCACAGCCGTAAGAACCGTCAACGACCAAACAAAACAGCTTAAGAAAGTGTTGAAAGATCAATTTGCGATCACCCTTGGCGGCGGTCAGAAAAAATTAAAAGGCGAAATTTTCCGGATCGGCCATATGGGGTATTGCACACCGTTTGATGTTTTAAAAGTATTAAGCAGCATCGAAATGGCCATTCATTCATTGGAAGGAAGAAATGTACTTGGAGCAGGAGTAAAACGAGCACAGGAGGTATGGATTGACAATGTATAAAGTTTTAGTAACAGATGGAATTAGTGATTCAGGGTTAAAAAGCTTGTATGACCATCCAAACTTTTTAATTGATCGGCAGCCGACATTGCCGCTTGACGAATTGGCTAAAATCATCGGTGAATATGATGCATTGATCGTCCGCAGCCAAACGAAAGTAACGGAAGAATTACTGAAATACGCTGACCGTCTCCATGTGATTGCCAGAGCAGGTGTCGGCGTTGACAACATTGATGTTAACGCGGCAACAAAGAAAGGGATTATCGTGATTAATGCTCCCGGAGCCAATACGATCGCCGCGACGGAGCATACATTGGCAATGATGCTCGCACTTGCCCGGAAAATCCCGCAAGCGTACCAAGTAACAGTCAGCGGAAAATGGGATCGGAACTCCTTTAAAGGCGTGGAATTGTACAAAAAGACCCTTGGTGTCCTCGGCATGGGGAAGATCGGTACAGAGGTTGCCAAACGTGCAAAAGCATTTGGCATGACTATTTTAGGTTTCGATCCTTATTTATCAGAGGATCGGGCTGAAAAGCTTGGGGTAACGAAAGCAACCGTCGAAATGATTGCCCGTGAGTCGGATTTCATAACGATCCATACTCCACTTACCAATGAAACTAGATCATTGATTAATGAAGAATTTTTACAAAAAACGAAAAAAGGCGTCCGCTTTGTCAACTGCGCCCGCGGCGGAATTATTGATGAAAAAGCACTCCTTGCTGCCATTCAGTCCGGGCATGTCGCTGGCGCCGCCCTTGATGTTTTCGCGAAAGAACCGGTTGCCGATCCGGAACTGTTGGATAATCCAAACATTATTGTAACACCGCATCTTGGTGCTTCAACAGTTGAAGCCCAGGAAAAAGTCGCCCAGGAAGTCAGCGCGGAGATCATCGAAATTTTCGAATCACATTCAATTCGCAATGCAGTCAATATGCCGCAAATGTCCGGTGAAACCCAGCAAAAAATGAAGCCATACTTGTTGTTGTGCGAACAGGCCGGGTTGC
The DNA here is from genome assembly GCA_021821235.1 of Bacillota bacterium. The sequence continues at coordinate 2,357 of JAKACS010000288.1, read as the reverse complement.
TGGCGATGCAATTGCTAAAAAAAGCACCCGCTAAAATTGACATCAATTACTACGGCGATCTAATTGAAGAAGATACAGATCTGCTAACCAGAACGATGATCAAAGGAATTTTATCCTATCATTTAAGTGATTCTGTTAACTTGATCAATTCGCTTCATCTTTTAAAAGAGCAGGGTGTAACCTACAATGTTCAGCACAATGCGTCCAATAAAGGGTTTGCCAATTATTTGGAGCTGACCGTTTCGCAAGGCGATCAAACAGCGACCATCGGAGCGACTGTCTTAAACGGCTATGGTGCAAGGATTGTTAAAATCAATGAATACCGCATCGATGTCCGCCCGGAAAAATATTTGCTTTATATCAAACACCACGATATTCCTGGTATGATCGGAAAAGTTGGATCCCTGCTTGGAAACTACACTATCAACATCGGAACCATGCAGGTTGGCCGGGCAAATGTCGGCGGCGAAGCAATCATGGTCTTGACGCTTGATAAAGCAATTGGAACTGAAATCGTTGCGGATCTAACATTGATTGAAGGTATTGCAGAAGCACAGCTGCTGGAGCTTGAAAATGTCGACTCCGTTTATCCGGGACAGCTAGAGCCTGAAAAGGTGGAAAGTGTTTAAGCTTTTTATAAAATTGCATGGCAAAAAGGGATAGCTGAAAGTGGCTATCCCTTTTTCTTTAGGCACTTTTTACGAATATATGGAGGAAGAGGAAACTGATTATTTACGCGCAAATTTAAAGTGAATTCTCCTGTGTACAGGTGTCATGCTATGTTATTGTTAATGAGAATCGTATTCATCTATGCAGTGGGATTTTAGCGTCATGAACCTATAGTAGAACTTTAGTGCTCTTCCTTTTCTTTACAGCAGGCTTCGAAGTAGACCTCAGCGACCGTCATTCCCTTTTTTCCGCTCCAACGGGCCTTGAGCCACACCTATGAAGGCTTAGCTTGCCGATTCAATTAGCTCTTTTACATCCAAAACTGAATCAAAAATATAATCGGCATTGTGTTTTTCAAACTCGCTGCGGGCATCTTTACCGGATAAACCAGTTAAGACAGCAGCAAATTGACAGCCCATTTGTCTTGCTGCCAGTAAGTCTGCCAGTGAATCACCTACAACTAAAATTTCATCGCCATTTTCAAGCGGCAGCGGCTGTTTCAAGCATTCTGCCGCATCTTGATTTTTACCAGCCAACGCCAGCAAATACGTAAATGGATGTGGCTTTGATAATGAGGTACTGCCAGAAATCTCCTTTTGTGCCTTCAACACTTCGTCGGCTGTCACGATATAATTCGTATCAAAATATTGCAACCACTCTAGATGCTCGAAAGGCTGGATCGTTTCCAATTCTGGTCGACCAGTTCCAATTCCAATTGAAACCCCTTTTTCGATGAAAAATTGGAAGAATTCCGAAATTTCTTCAACTGGAGCCAAAGTTGTTTCGTTTGCTAAAAATCCGTGCTTACCAAGTTGAACCGATGGACGACCAGTTGAAGAAAGAACATTTTTGTCGCCAACATACCACTCTTGGGATACATGTTCACAAACCGACCAAAGCAATCCTTTTCCTTTAAAAATGGAAGTCTCGATTTCCAATTTTTCTTTTGCCAAAACATCGAGATGATTCATCAGACCTTGCTTTGTTTCTGTCGAGGCTTGAAAATCAGGGACAAACTGTTCAAAATCCAGCTCTAAAGTGTATTTGTTCAGTGTTTGCCCCACTTCCAGCAATGTTGAACGATCAATTTCCTGGGAAAGCCATTGCTCAATCCGCTCGCGCTCCATCTCTTTTATTTGCGATAATAGATGAATCAATTGATAGCTGAAGGTTAAATAAATCATATCCCAGTTTGCATTCAATCCGCGCGATTTTAAAAATTTTAAGACTTTGTCATTTTTAAAAACTCTTGCACGAATTTCAGCAATTTCACTTTCGGTAAAATCCGTTTTGTATTGCTCGGGAGACAGTGCAAGATAATTATTGCTGATCAACATTTCCCAAACCGTCAACGCCGAAGCATCAAAATAATGTTCTTCACTCAGAAGAACACCGTCTACATCAAACAAAACCGTCTTAATCATCGCTACCTTCCTCTCATTCCCCTAGTTGCTTTTACGCTTTACCATAATGCAGTTATTACTTATTACTATAAAGCAAAACCAAACAGATAGGAAGAGTGAATTGCGTTTTTTTATCAATCGAGATTTTCGTCATTAAAAGGGGAAATCTCAAATAAGAAAAACCGGGCAAAAACCGAGGGCACTGAAAAAGTTCCTTAAATTAGGGTGTGTGTCTAATTGGGTTGTTGATTTACGCTCCAGGCGGCGTCGCTTTCCGCGGGCGTG
>JAKACS010000287.1 GCA_021821235.1 Bacillota bacterium | reverse complement strand
AGATGGCGTACTCGCATTGCAGGAGGCCCAAATTCCTGACTGTACAGCGCAGGACCGCCTAAAAATTGTGGTAAAAACATTTTCTGCTTCCGTTTGATTTCTTCCATATCTCCCTGAAAAAGGGGTCTAAGATCTTTATCAGCATACACGCGCGGATAAAAAGCTTCTACTAATTGATCTATCGTTTCTTGGCCACCGATTTCACTATAAAGTGACTTCATATTATATTCCATATTTTCACCCACAAGTTTTTACCATCATTATAGTACAAATCAGACGATATTTTGTGACATAGATCACACATAAGCCTTTATAGTAGAATTTTTTCCAAATTTAGCATTGCTTAATCCGCCTTTAAACCAAGAAAGAGAACAATTGTTGAACGTTTTAAAACACAAGTTTGCAGGATTTCTATTTCCCTTCAAACCAGCATCGGGCATTTTCTACCATCATCAGCTGAATTTGTTCCTCTGTTACACCATTGCTTTTTAATTCCGGAATCACTTCCTCAAGGACAAAACTCATCGTCCATTTTGGATACATTTGCTCTGCTGCTCCTTCAGGGAACCAATCAATCGTGCAGCAATGATCTTGTGATAAGAACATCCTGTCTGCATACCCTTGTTTGACTAGTTCAACAACCGTCGTATTCCGATTTTCCGTTGAACACTCACCTGTTAACCCATACCGATCCATTCCAATAAATACGCCTCGGTCAAGAACTTTTAAAATATATTCCAAGTTGTCAGTATCTCCAGTATGTCCAATTAGAATTCGCTCTGGACTTACTCCCTCATCCAATAGAATATCAAGCTGCTTTAAACCATTTCGAGTTCCAGGATGAGAATGTGTCATGATTGGTACACCTGTTTGGTTATAGGCACGTGCTACAGCGCGAATTACTTTTTCAACATCCGGGGTAATTCCTTGGGCATCAGCCGCACATTTTAAAAATCCTGCTTTAATAGAGGTATTTTGAATTCCAACCTCGATATCACGAACAAACAGATCAGCCATATAGTCAATATCACGATTTTGGAAATGAGGCGGAATGTATTGGTATGTGTAAATCCCTGTTGCCGCAATAATTTGCACTCCCGTTTCGCGGGCAACTCGCTCAATAAAACGGATGTCGCGGCCAAGTTCCATCACAGTAGGATCACAGATTGTTTTCACACCAAGTTGTTTTACTTTGTTCACTTGCTCCACTGCTTTTGCAAATTCTTTCTCTTCATCGTACAAATGTGGAAACTGGACGAATACTGATTCGGAGCGCACGCGCATATGTTCGTGAATTAGCGTCAAGCCTAAGTCAGAAGATTGTAAAGGACCTGTAACAGAATGAATTATTGCCACTTCGTAACTCCCCCTTCAAACAATTAGATGGTAGCGATTTCAATTTTATTGGCGATCTAAATAAATAGTATTAATTATCTGATAACAAAATACCAAACTTACTTTTAGCAAGTCAATTTTCTAGATAAATGATTCCTCTCCATCTAGCTATGTTTACTAAATGTCGCCGTAGCAGTTGAAATGAAGACCAACATTAAAACATGAAAAGTTTTTGTGCAGGTAATAATAAAAAAAAGATTTGATGATGGGGGAAGAAAATTTGGGATATTCGTGGCTTTCATTGTTGCCTTTTCTGATTGTGATTTCCATGGCCATTTGGCTAAAAAACATTTTACCTGGCCTAGTGTTTGGGTTGTTGGCAGGCTCATTGCTTGTTAAAGAAAATGTATTAGAAGGAACTTACCAATCGGCCTCTTACATTGTTACAACTTTATCGAATGATAATAATATCAAAATCATCGCCTTTCTCTATCTTTTTGGCGGGCTTGTTGGCATGATGAATATTTCAGGAGGCATTAAAGGTTTTTCCGAATGGATTGGGTCGAAAATTCAAACTGAGCGCGGCCTATTAGGATTTATCTGGATTACACTTCCCTTTACATTTATGATGCCAATGTTTCGCATCATGATGATTGGACCAGTTGTTAAATCATTGATTAAAAAATTAAATGTTCCAAAGCAAAAAGTCGGGCTTACCATGGATATTTCTACCGAATCGGTAATCGTTCTTTTACCCGTTGCCACCGCATTTGTTGGCTTTATGGTATCCTTAGTAGGGGGAAGCATGCAGAAACTTCATCTTAATATGTCCCCCTATCAAGTATTCTTGCTTAGTCTTATATACAATTTTTTTGCCATTGTCATGTTGGTTATCGGTATTGTCCGCACCTTCTGGGCACCAGCTGACAAAGCAAACCATTCCAGTCTCCCGGTACAAACCCAACTGGGTCAGGCAGAAAATGAGCTGCATCGAAGTGGAATTAGACGAGAATTGGCAATGGTAAAAGCTCAACCATGGAATTTACTTTTCCCTGTTTTGTCGCTTCTGGGGTTAACATTTTACCTTTTGTGGCAAAATGGTACCGCCAAAGGAGCAACAACGCTGGCGAAAGCATTTTCTACCGCAGATGCAACCTTTGTGATGCTATTGGCTGTTTTCATTACCCTTATTCTGACGGTTGTTTTTTATATTATCAGACACCAACCATTAAATGAGCTTTTGTTTCATTTTTATGATGGTGGAAACCAAATGATGGAGGCCATCGGTTTGCTTATCCTTATTTGGTCAATGACACTATCAGCAGAGGATCTCGGTTTCTCAACATTTATCAGGTCGACATTGGGCAGCTTCTTGCCTGCTTTTTTAACACCGGTAACGATCTTTCTTCTCGGTTCGTTTATCAGTTACTTTCTTGGTTCTTCTTGGGGAACTTGGGGACTTTTCATGCCCTTGGGAATGTCATTAGCTGTTTCAACCGGAGCATCCATTCCGCTAACAGTTGGCGCAGTTTTTGCAAGTGGAGCGTTCGGTGCATTAACCTCGCCGCTTGGGGATACCACGATTACAACTGCTTCCATTCTTGATCTCCCGCTTGTCGACTATGCCCGTTATAAATTGAAGGTTTCCGTGATCGGTGCAGCAATCGCAAGTGTTCTTTTCATTATTAGTGCTGCTTTGGGATTTTGAATGGATCAGGGTTAGGGTCACTTTCGCCGTCAAACTGGCATTTATCGCACAAATGGTTGTAGTATCGTGACCGTTTTAATTGCCGAACTGGATTTTCAGGTACATTGGCATCTATAATTTTATATAGAAGATTATTGACATAGAAATTCCTTCGTATTATTATTATCTCGTATTCAAGATATTTAGACTCAAGATTTCAGTCAAAAATCCGTAAAGGGAGAAAAATGATGGGAAACAATAAAATACTAAAAACTCAAAAGCTTGGTTTTCAATGGCAAACGGAAGATCCGTTCATTATAACGATGCATCACAGAGATATGTATCCACCTGGAAACGAAAACCAGGGTCCAAGTAGATCCTTGGAAGGTAGGAATTTGGGTGAAGATTTCACGCTGCGTGATGGATTTCGCATGTATCACGGTACAACAGTTCCAGGCTTCCCTGCCCATCCCCACTGTGGATTTGAAACCGTGACAATTGTCCTGGAAGGTTTTGTTGATCATTTTGATTCAAGTGGAGCTAACGGACGCTATGGAAATGGTGATGTTCAATGGCTGACAACTGGAAAGGGTTGTCAGCATACCGAGATGTTCCCGCTTGTACATCAAGATAAAAACAACCCGCTTGAACTTTTCCAAATTTGGCTCAACCTTGCAGCGAAAAATAAATTTGCCGAACCTGAATATAAGATGCTATGGGCTGAAGATATTCCGGAAATTCAGCAAGTTGATCCTAACGGAAAGAAAACAAATGTAAAACTAATCGCAGGGAAATTACAAGAAAAATCCAGTTTAAAGCCAACAGCTGCTTCCTGGGCAAATGATCCAAACAACCATGTAGGCATCTATCTTATTCATATGGAACCAAATGCCACTTTCATCCTGCCAGCGGTTTCCGCAACATTGAACAGGAATGCATATTTTTACGCAGGCAATGAAATGGAAATAGACGGCACATTGGTTCCAGCTTCCAATCGAGTAAAATTGGCAGGTGACCAGGAAATTGAAATGAAAAATGGGGAAGCAGATGCCTATATACTCGTTCTTGAAGGTGAACCGATTCAAGAACCTGTCGCCCAATACGGACCATTTGTGATGACAACAGAGCAAGAAATTCGCAATGCATTTAATGAGTATCGACGTACACAATTCGGCGGCTGGCAATGGGGGCGGCTTGATCCTGTCAATGAGCGGGATTCAGGTAGATTTGCTCGCTACGCAGACGGAACGATTGAAAAGAAATAAATCCGGATTCACGAAACAACCGCAAAACTGAAAGCTGCTGAGGATTCAGCAGCTTTTTGTTTGCTTAGAAAAAAATTCTCAAGAAAATATGTTAAAATGATATCGATAAAAAAAGAATGCTTTGACATTCAGGATGATTGTAACGCTCTTTTATGGAGGGAAAACATGCAGCCATTAATCGTTTGTGATGTTTGTAAAAAAATCAATGTAAAATTCAAAAATATCGGTAATCAGTCGCTTTGCGAAAATTGCTTTGAAAGACTGTCCAACTCCGATAATTTTGACTTTATTGCCATTGATTTTGAGATTGCCAATAACCATATGAGCAGCGCGTGTTCTCTTGGGATGGTATTTGTAAAAAATAATGAGATCATTGATGAAAAGTATTTTTTAATCCAGCCGCCATCGCTTGATTTTGATAAAAAAATGACACAAATTCATGGACTAACAGCTGATGATGTCAAAAACGGAAAAAAATTTATTGAAATATGGGAAGAAGTAATGCACTTTTTTGCTGAAAAAAACACCATTATCGCACACAATGCACATTTTGATATGAGTGTCCTTCATTGTTGCCTAAACGAATATTCATTAGAACTGCCGGATTTTCCATACATATGCAGTATCCCGATTAGTGGAAGAGCTTGCCGGGGAGAAAAAGTGGGAAATTCTTTGCAAGAAAGATTGGCTTTTTTTGATATCGTCTTGGATCACCACCATAACGCACTGGCAGATGCCCGAGCTTGCGCTGAATTAGTTCTTTCGAGCATTCGTTTAAAAGAGAAAAGGTCGCTACAAACCTACTGCAATACGTTCAGGAGTATTCCGATAAAGAAATTTTCAGAGTTGAAACCCCAAACGGCGTTTTTTAAAAACCGAAATAAATATAAATCCTGGAAAAAAAATGCAGTTTCGGATGTAACACCAACTGTGGAAACCATTTCCACCATCCACCCTTTTTTCAGTAAAAATATTGTCTTCACGGGAGAATTAA
>JAKACS010000286.1:524-5298 GCA_021821235.1 Bacillota bacterium | reverse complement strand
TTGCCTGAGATTGTGAATCCTTCGGCGCCGCAAATTGGCGGTCTCTCCAGAAGCTGCTCCAGTTATAGTGTGATCCATAACCTTCGTCGCTTTATTGAATTAAAGAAATCGTATCAATTCCCGGCAAGGAAGTCAATGAAAAATTGTTTAACACTATAAAGGAACAGATAACTGCTTCGGCTCCATCTTGCTATTCATCTGCCCAATTTTATGCGGTATCAGCTGTCCCTAAATCCACCTGAAGCTGCTCACTTAAGTTGTCAGGATGATAATATTCTCTTGAAACCATGTAGGCACTGATCTTCTCATGCGTTTCAATTGCCTCTTCATACTACGCCAATGCGCCCATCGTGGAAACATAAACTTTTAAACGTTAATAGCTCATGAAGTTCAAGGGTTTCGTGTAGCCCGAGAAATTTAGCCATCCATCCATTCATTCTCCTCAATTCGGTCACTTTGCCCCTCTTATGTTTTCTGGGAAAAAGAACAATTATTCATCGGTTTTGCACTGAAAGATTCTCCCATGCATAGGTAAAAAGCAAATTTGGGAAAAATAGATCATTGGAGGTGATTTTATGGAATGGGAAAGCCTGGCACTTCATGAAACAATGGAAACACATGAAATTCTGAATTACGGAAAAGAGCCGGAAATTAAAAACCCGGAAGATATAAGTAACCACATCGGTGATTCGCGGTTCTGACTTGCATATACTCCATGCGATGATTCCGAATCTGCCAACCGACTATGTCATCGGCCATGAACCGATGGGGATTGTCGAGGAAGTAGGTCCTGAAGTAACAAAGCTGAAAAAAGGCGACCGCGTCATCCTCCCCTTTAATGTAAGCTGCGGCCATTGCTGGTACTGTCCACATGATTTAACAAGCCAATGTGATAATTCCAATCCGCATGGAGAAATGGGCATTTGTATTGGCTATTCAGAAACGACAGGAGGGTATGCGTGTGGCCAGGCTGAGTATATGCGCGTATCGTTTGGCAACTTTACCCCATTCAAAATTCCCGAAAATTGCGAAGTGGAAGATGAAAAATTGGTTCTGCTTGCAGATGCAGCAGGAACGGCATACTGGAGTGTGGATCATGCACGAGTAAAGGACCGCGATACGGTTGTGATTCTTGGTTGAGGTCCTGTTGGTCTTTTTCACAAAAATTTGCCTGTTTTAAAGGAGCAAAACGGGTGATTGCTGTTGATTATGTGGATTACCGCCTTGATCATGCCAGACGAACAAACAAAGTCGAAACGATAAATTTTGAGCATCACGAAAATGTTGGTGAATATGTGAAAGAAATCACCCAGGGCGGGGCGGATTTCGTGATAGATGCAACAGGAATGAGTGACCCAGGACGGATCAGTGTGTAAAAGTTGTCTTAAAACCGTAAAATGCAGTCCTTTATCAAGAAGGGGCTTATGGAAAAATAGCAGACAAATGGACAGGGGTTCGGTAAAATAAAAGCTGTTGACCGAGTTTAAAAAAATCTGCGCATGCAATGTTTGAACTTTTTGTGGAAAAATTAAAGAAAGACTTTACATAGGATAGGGGGGTATAGTAAAATGAAAACTGTAAAGGAGGGTGTTAGAGGATGAATCAAATTGATCCGCTCAATGATGCTCCCCAATGTAATGGTGAATGCCATACTTCTTCAACAGTCCGGAAAAGCCATCACTCAGAAAGCACGAAAAAAAATCTGATTACCCGTTTAAACCGTATCGAGGGTCAGATTCGCGGCATCAAAGGATTGATTGAAAAGGACACGTATTGCGATGATGTCATTACACAAATTGCTGCAACACAGGCAGCCTTAAATAGCGTTGCGAAAATCCTCCTTGAAGGCCACATGAAAAGCTGTGTAGTGGATCGGATTCAAGAAGGGGATCATGAAGTTGTCGACGAGCTGCTTACCACAATACAACGGCTGATGAAAAAATAAGCCAACATTCGAAAGGAGTTTTTTACATGGAAAAGATCACATTAAACGTTCAAGGAATGTCTTGCGGCCATTGCGTTAAAGCGGTAGAAGGCAGTGTAGGTGCTTTAAGCGGCGTTAGCACTGTTAAAGTAAACTTAGAAGCGGCAAAAGTTGACGTTGAATTTAATCCACAAGAAGTCTCCCTCGACAAGATCAAAGAAACAATTGATGATCAGGGTTACGAAGTCCAATAATAGAATTAGGAGCCAACAATCCTAAAAGACAAACTAGCTTTCAAATATACAAAAATAAATTACTAAAGAAACAGGGAGTGCCGATCGCACTCCCTGTTTCTTTAGTGGATAATCCCCCGTTCAAAGTGGTTCATTTCTGTCAGTTCAATTATATAGTCGTAATTATTGATTAAATTTCTCAGATTCTCACATTCTTCTTTTGTCAATTCAGGATTGTCAAGTTTCTTTAGCAAGTTCATTTTCTGGAGTTCCAATTGCTCTTTTACATCCAAATAGTCCATTGTCAACACTCCTTTAAATATATAAACTATATGCTAATCTTATTTTAAGGTGAAAAAAGCGCTTGCAAAAGGAGGCAGCTGTTTCAAAAAAGTGACGTTCCTGTTACAAAATTAGTACAATTCCGAAGACTTTGACTAACTTTTGAGTATCAACTAGGTTATCTGAGTTTGATGGACATAGATGTGCGGGATTAAAAGGTGAATGGAAGATTTTCTGCAAACTTTCTTGACAGATTTGCGCTATAATCAAAGCATGCAGAAGGTTTCGGCTTAAGCGATGAAGGCAAGAATGAGAGTGAATCTGCCGTAACAAAACGATGTGAAGTCATTGAAAAATATGGAGTTCGCGATGAAAAAAATTTCTATTTTTAACAATATTTCAGTCAAGCTTGGCATGCTGTTCAGCAGTATTTTTCTTTCTTTGTTGCTGATCCTTGGTGCTGTTTTATATGGTGTATTTACAAACTTGTTTGTCGATTTTGTCACGAAGGATTTGCTTGTCCGCGGCGGCAATCATGCTAAAGCGTTGACAAGCGACTATAGACAGGAGACAATTCGCTATGTTCTTTCAATGGAAAAAGGTAGCATCGCCCGTGTGGCCATTACCGATGCAAATCAAAAAATCATTGGATCGTCAGCACCGGTTGACAAAGACATGCAAAATCATATTTTGACAATTAAAAATCAGAAAATCAATAAAGTACTGGATAAAGACTGGCAGAAGCACGAGTACATTGTCGCTATTTCAACCATTGACAAAAACAAAGGATATGTATACATGTTCTATCCCTCCAATGTTTTGCGCGAAACAGATCTTGTTTTAAAAATCCTGATTCTCGCTGCAAGCTTTGGAACGATTTTTATTGCTCTTGGATTGATCGGCATTCTTTCCAGAAGATTGACAAACCCGTTGTTGATTATGAAGGATGCGACGAATCGAATGGCTCTCGGTAAGTACCAGCAGCAAATTCCTGCGAAAGGAAACGATGAGATCGCCCAGCTTGCCAATTCCATTCAACAATTAGGAGAAAAATTGCAATCGTACGAAGATACAAGAAATGAATTTTTAAACGCCGTTTCACATGAACTGCGCACGCCGCTTACGTATATTAAGGGCTACAGTGATATTCTGAACAAGGGAATCATTAAAAGTGAAGCAGAACAAAAGGAATATTTGCAAATTATTCATAATGAAGCAAAGCGGGTCGCATTTCTTGTTGATGATTTATTCGAAATGAGCAAGCTCCAAGTAGGAGAATTTACTTTGCACAAAGAGTATACAGACTTGCAACCACTGCTTGAAAAAGTAATCGAGATCTTCAAGCCAGCCGCGATTGAAAAAGGGCTTAAACTGAATTGGCAATTGAAAGAACAGCTTCCGGATTTGTGCATTGACGCCCATCGGATGGAGCAGGTTTTTTATAATTTAATTGAAAATGCTGTAAAGTACACCGAACATGGTGACGTTACCATCCGGACGTTTAGCGAAAAAGGCTGGATCGGAATTGAAATCAGCGATACAGGTATCGGTATTCCCAGTCAGGATCTTTCAAAAATATGGGATCGCTTTTACCGGGTTGATAAATCGCGAACGCGCAAGACTGGTGGCACAGGTCTTGGATTATATATTGTGAAACAAATCATCGAAGCGCATAATGGACGTATCGAAGTTCGCAGCACGGAAAATGCGGGAACAAACTTTACGATTTTTTTAAATGTAAACTCGCCGACTGGCGAGTCCTTTAGACGAAGACAGAGGAGTAGTTGAATCTATGCTAATCAGAATTTATCTAGATAAATTCTGATTAGCAAAAAAAGCCAAAGAAAGGTGTCTACCAAGGGAGGAAAGGGAAATGATAAAAATTCTTGTTGTCGATGATGAAAAAGAGATGCGGCAGTTGTTAAAGATTTACCTCCAGCAGGAGAATTATCAAGTCGAGGAAGCGGCCGACGGGAGCGAAGCCTATCAGAAAATTTTAAAGAATGACTATGATCTGATGGTTTTAGATGTCATGATGCCGCTCATGGACGGCTGGGAAACGATTGAGCAAGTGCGAAAAATCTCCGACCTCCCGATTATTTTGCTGACGGCAAAAGGGGCAATTGAAGACAAGGTGCAAGGTTTATCAACCGGTGCAGATGATTACCTTGTCAAGCCGTTTGACGAGGCAGAATTATTGGTTCGGGTTAAGGCACTATTAAGGCGAGCGAAAAAAACAAATGATCCGGACGAATGGCTTAAATACAAAGGGATCAGTATGAATCTATCTGAGCGGTCGGTTATGTACGAGGGGCAGCAACTCAATTTAACGCAA
>JAKACS010000286.1:0-514 GCA_021821235.1 Bacillota bacterium | reverse complement strand
AAACAGAGTTTGACCTTTTGGAAGTGTTTCTCAGTCATCGCGGCAAAGTTTTTTCGCGGGAACAGTTGGTTGAGCTGATTTGGGGGATGGAATTTACGGGCGATGATCGGACTGTCGATTCACATATCAAAAATCTCAGAGAAAAACTTCATGCCTTTGGAATTGATAAATCGTTTGTAAAAACCGTCTGGGGCATTGGATATAAAGTGGAATAGGTGAGAATGATGAAACGATTGCTCTTTAGTATCTTTTTCATTTTGTTAATGGTTCTCGGCGTTTCTTCATTGCTGTTCGTGCTAAGAATGATGTGGTTTCCCCCAAGCACAATGGGAATGATGATGGGCAAGAAAATGATGTTTCATCATATGTTTTTCTGGCTGAATCAGACGTTTTGGATTGCCATCATGATTGTTGGTATCATTCTATTGATTTGGGTAATCAAAGAATGGAGACAAAAAAAATAACGGTTAATCGCAAATTATACGATTTTGTAAAAAGAATCAGACTTATTTTT
>JAKACS010000285.1 GCA_021821235.1 Bacillota bacterium | reverse complement strand
CCTGATCCGGCTGTTCCTCGTTGATTCGCTGATCAATGCCATGAAAGGATTGAAACGTTCCGTCTGCATTCGGTGTTCCGGTTATTTCAATCAAGTCAATATTCAGCATTGCCTGATCAAACTGTTGGGTAATCAAGGTGGATTCATTGCGCAGCTTTGTTTGCAAGGTTGATTGTTCAGCAGATTTCATCATTGAAAACAGGATCGAGTATCCGACAGTGAGAATAATAGAAGAAAGGGCAATCACGGCCAATAATTCTACTAAAGTGAGCCCCTTTTGATCAATTTTCTTCATTTCGTTTATACCCTTCTAATGAAGTTTGTTTTTTTATCCCATTTACTTCCGAAAAGACCGTCACTTTAATGACAATCAGCCGGTTTTGCAGCTGCAGGTCAGGGTGTTTTTGAAACTCAACTTGTGCTGAATAAGAGCCGTAATCAAAGGAAGGATCCATTTGCAGCTGGCTTTGTATATTAATTTTTTCGCTTGTTCCAACCCTTTGAGCGAGATCTGGAAAGCTCATTTTTTTATAGCTGTTTAATAGGCTCTCTGCAAGCTGAATGGCAGAGTATTGTTTGGAAATGATATTCGATTGCTGATTGCTGTTAACGAAGTAGGCGCCAATAATGGTGAAAAGGATCGAAATCAATAAAATTGACACTAAAACTTCAATAATTGAGAAGCCACTTTGATTGGAGCTTTGCTTGTATATTCTCATTTTTCCACCACGCTTATTTGGCTGAATAATTTTGGATATTCTTTTAAACTAGCTAAAATTATTATACAATATCAAAGAGAAGAAGTTTGTTTTTTTTAGGCTAAATGAATCATCTTTTCATTATTTTTGCAGAAGGATGTCGGAAAAAGGAGGAAGAAAATGGTACTTGCTGTCTGGGTCTTTAGTTCGATTCTTTTGGTCGTCGTGATGTTGACTGTCCTGCCGCTTGGCTTGAGCAAATCAGGTAAAGCGATCGCAACATTTTCCTCCTTGCTTTTGGCCATGGCAGGGCTCGCTGCAGCAGTTTCTTTTCCACTTTGGCTTACATTTGTTCTCCTGCTCCTGCTTGCTTTTTCGGCTGCATACCTACTCGACAGCCGCTGGCATCGATTTATATACAAAAAAAGCAGCCAGTTTACTGTTCCTGATTTTTATGAGGAGGATCAAGATTCGCTTTCTGCGGAAAATGAAGAGCTAAACGCCCCTGAACCGTTTCCGGTTTTGCCAAAAATCTCTCCTGGTTTAGTGGAGCCTACCACAACGGTTGTGCCTGATATAGAGGAAGATCTTGTCCGTATATTAAGTCGAAATCAAAATGCTGAGGAGGAAGAAATATTCAAAATGCCCGAACTCGAAACAGACTATTTATCCGATATTGAAGAATTGTTGGCAGCGAGGGTGGAAAATGGAATCGATTCCGTGGACAAGGAGCGGTCGAGAACGGCCAAGGAACAAGAGACTGAACTTCCATTGGTGACTGTTGACAGCAGCGGAGGCAAGTAGGATGAAAAAAAACATTCAATTGCTTAAATTATTTTTCGCCATTTCTGGCAGTACGGCGATTATCTTTAGTTCGGCCTATTTTGGTTCTAAACTGTTTGGAGATTTTAAAACATCAACAGCAGTTACTGTGGAGCCTGTTTCCCAAACTAAGCAGAAGAATACGGTGGTTTCAACAACTGTCCCGGTAAAAAAGGCGCTGCCAGTCGTCATTAGCCAGTCGTCGATCAGCAGTGCCCAACTTCCGGATGATGCGCACTATTTGCTTGGAAGCGATTTGAAAATTGAACTTCCAGCGAAATCAACATTTTCCTTTTTAGCCTTTTTAAAAAATAGAAAGTTGGAACAAGACGTCAGCAACGAAGCACTCAGTGTGATCGGATCATTAATGTATCAAACCATTTTGCCAACCAATTTTACGGTTGAAGAGCGTACGATTAGTAGCCATCTGCCCCGGTTTGTAAACATTGGCTACGAAACGAAAGTGAGTCCAGAAAAAAACCTTGATTTGTCATTTTACAATCCAAACAGCACTTCATTCACATTGGAATTTCAACTTAATCAAGGTATCTTCAAAGCGGTGCTGATTGGGGCACCACTGTCGGCCCAATACAAGGTGCGCACAAGCGAAGTGCAAACGTATAAGCCGAAAACAATCATTCAATACAGTCCGCTAATAGAGCAAGGAAAGAAAAAAATCACCGTTGCTGGTGAAAATGGACGGATGATCAGAGTGTATAAGGATACGTACCAAAATCAAGAACAAATCAAATCAGAGCTGGTGGCAGAAGATTATTATGCACCTGTTTACCGTGTTGAGGTTCATCCGCTACTAGCTCCGGCAACTCCTCCGTCGCCCCTGCCTGCAACCGATCCTGCTGCTGGCCAAACTGCAAATGCGGCGGACAGTCAAAAGCAGCAAGTAGGAACAGAACAACCGGGAGCGGCAGGAAATGGTTCTCAGACCAATTCTGCTGGTCAAGCCTCGTCTTCAAACGCGAACGCAAGCAATCTTTTCGGAAAACCAGCTGAACAGCCAAAATAATGTTTACAAGTGAGGAGGTGGTACAATGAATCAGACGCGAAAACGGCTAGGTGATTTGCTGGTAGAAGCCGGCCTGATTACAGAGGAACAACTTCAGTCTACTTTAAAAGAAAAGCCCGCTGAGCAGCGGCTTGGCGATGCTTTGTTGATGCGGGGGTATATTACCGAGCAGCAATTAATTGAGGTACTGGAGTTCCAGCTCGGGATCCCCCATATTAGCTTATACCGTTATCCATTCGATCCAACGCTATTTTCACTCATCCCAAAAGAAGAAGCAAGGCGAAACTTACTTATTCCGTTAAAAAAAGACGGCAACCGCTTGTTTGTGGCAATGGCTGATCCAATGGATTTTTTTGTCATTGACGACCTGCGACTGGCAACCGGTTTTCAAATCGAAGCGGCAATTGCAACAAAAGACGATATTTTACGATCCATTTCTAAATATTACGATGTAAATGAAGGATTTGAAGAATTGCTTGGCGAACTTGGGCAGCCAGAAATAAATGATGTTGAAGACGTTTCCGATCAGGATTCGCCAATTGTGAGGCTTGTCAATCAAATGATGAGCAATGCTGTTGTCCAGCGGGCAAGTGATATTCATATTGATCCACAGGAGACGAAAATTGTCGTCCGCTACCGCGTGGACGGCATTCTCCGAAATGAGCGGGTTTTGCCGCGCCATATGCAAAGTATGCTGATTGCCCGGATTAAAATAATGGCCAACTTAGACATCACGGAACACCGGATTCCTCAAGACGGGCGGATCAAAATCAATTTAGAATTTCATCCGATTGATTTAAGGGTTTCAACTATGCCGACTATCTATGGTGAAAAAATCGTGATGCGGCTTCTTGACATGGGGACAACTTTAAATGACATAACCAAATTGGGATTTAACTCGCTCAATTTTAAACGATTTACAGAGTTGATTACAAAACCGACAGGAATGGTTTTAATCACAGGACCTACTGGGTCGGGGAAGTCATCCACCCTTTATGCAGCGTTAAATAAACTAAATAGTGAAGAAGTCAACATGATTACAATTGAAGATCCGGTAGAATACCAGATTGAAGGAATCAATCAAATTCAAGTCAATCAGCAGGTGGGAATGACTTTTGCTGCCGGTCTCCGTTCAATTCTCCGGCAGGATCCAAATATTATTATGGTCGGTGAAATCCGCGATAAGGAAACGGTTGAAGTGGCAATTCGCGCATCTTTAACCGGACATCTTGTGCTTAGCACTTTGCATACGAATGATTCGTTAGGAACGATCACTAGGCTTCTTGATATGGGGGTCGAGCCATTTCTTCTTGCAGCCTCTTTAAGCGGGGTCGTTGCCCAGCGGCTTGTCCGTAAAATTTGCCGCGACTGTGCAGAAGTTCATGAACCATCTAAGCGGGAAGTGGAGATTTTTTCAAAGCGCGGAATTAAGCTTGATCAAGTAGTTCGCGGAAAAGGCTGCTCTTCCTGCAATATGACCGGGTACAAAGGGAGAATTGCTCTTCATGAAATACTTGTTATAAATGAAGACATGCGCCGGGTAATCATGAATGGCGAGAGTTTTCAGAAGATGAGAGAGCTGGCGATTAAAAATAAAACCATTTTTTTATTGGATGATGGATTGCTAAAGGTCAAACAAGGGCTGACGACGACGGAAGAAGTTTTGCGTGTAGCCATGTTAGAGTAGGAGTGGCGAAGAATGAAGGAAAAAATTGATTATTTACTGCGGGCTGCTTTTGAATTAAAGGCATCGGATATTCACTTAACGGTTGGCGTGCCTCCTGTGATGCGTATCAATGGCGAATTGAGACGCTATGGAAAAGAACCATTGACGCCAGCTGATACAGAGGGAATGGCAAAAGAAATCGTTCCCTTACAGATGTGGGAGTTATTTAAAGAAAAAGGCGAGCTTGATTTTTCGTATGGAATTCCCGGGGTTTCGCGCTTTCGCGTGAATACATACCACCAGCGGACATGTGTGTCCATGGCCATCCGGATTGTTCCTTCAAAGATTCCAACACTGGAAGAACTTGAATTGCCTGATATCTTGACAAAAATGATTGAAAAACCGCACGGCTTGATTTTGGTTACCGGACCAACGGGAAGCGGTAAATCAACAACACTTGCGGCAATGATTCATTATATGAACCAGCATATGCATAATCATGTGATTACGCTTGAAGATCCGATTGAATACCTTCATAAGCATGGCAGCTGCATCATCGATCAGCGTGAGGTCGGCTTTGACACAAAGAATTTTGCCAATGGATTGCGCGCGGCGCTCCGCCAGGATCCCGATGTGATTCTCGTTGGCGAGATGCGGGATTTAGAAACGATTCAAACAGCGATTACCGCAGCAGAAACAGGACACCTTGTATTGGGGACGCTGCATACATCGAGCGCACCGGCAACAATCAACCGGATTATTGATGTATTTTCACCGGCACAGCAGCCGCAAATACGCATTCAGCTTGCATCGGTTTTAGTTGGCATTGTTTCGCAGCGCTTATTTCCCACGATCGATCGGAATGGGAGAAAAGCGGCGACTGAAATTATGATCAACAACTCTGCGATTGCGAATCTGATCCGCAATGAAAAAATTCATCAAATTGTCAGCATTATGCAAGCTTCCCGTTCCAAGGGAATGCACACGCTTGAAGCAAGCATCAAAGAGCTGATTGAGCATGGCCACATTCAAAAAGAGCTTGCGCTTCCTTATTTGCAGGAGAAGTATAGTTAAGATGGCTAGATTCAAA
>JAKACS010000284.1 GCA_021821235.1 Bacillota bacterium | reverse complement strand
TCCCTAAAAATATGATACATTTTCTATATAATTAGGCTTTATTATAGCGGAAATATTATTCTTTGTCACGTATTTTTTCTTTATCAATTAAACGCTTTTAAGCGTTAAAGCATTATATGTCATTTTTTAAAGAAGGTGCATGAAAAATTGCAAAAAAATAAAAAAATATTTGCACTCGATATCGGAACCCGCTCGGTCGTTGGAATTATTCTCGAAAAAATGGACGGAATTTTTCAAGTTGTTGATATCTTATCGAAAGAGCATGCAGAACGGGCTATGCGTGATGGTCAAATCCATGATGTTTTGTCCGTTTCAAAAATAATTACAGAAATTAAGGAAGTATTAGAAGAAAAGCACGGTTCGCTACGCAAAGTTTGCGTTGCAGCGGCAGGCAGATCATTAAAAACAGAACGAGCTAAAGCAATCGTTTCCATTCAGGGCAAACCGATGATGCTCAAACAGGATATCCTTCATTTGGAATTAACTGCTGTCCAGTCAGCTCAGGCAAAAGTGGCCGAAAAACATTCTTCTAATCACAGTCATACATACTACTGCGTTGGCTATTCCGTTCTTTACTACCATCTTGATGGAGAAGAAATTGGCAACTTAATTGATCAACAAGGAACGGAAGCATCAGCGGAAATCATCGCTACCTTTCTCCCGAAAGTTGTCGTGGAGTCATTAATGGCAGCTCTCCATCGCTCGGGATTGGAGATGGAAGCTTTAACACTTGAACCAATTGCAGCGATTAACGTCCTCATCCCCCCTTCCATGCGCCGTTTAAATGTTGCCTTGGTGGACATTGGTGCGGGGACTTCCGATATAGCGATTACGGACTCCGGTACCGTTGTGGCGTATGGAATGGTGCCAGTTGCCGGGGACGAAATCACCGAGGCGATTAGCGATCAATTTTTATTGGATTTTCCGCTTGCAGAACAAGCAAAAAGGGAGCTTAACGCGAAGGAGCAAATCACCATTACCGATATCCTTGGTTTTGAGACAACTTTAGAAAGTGCTGAGGTAATCAGCCAAATCAGCCCGGCCTTGGATCACCTTGCCGCATCAATCTGCCGGGAAATTAGCCGACTTAACAACAATAAACCGCCAAAAGCGGTCATGCTTGTCGGCGGCGGTAGTTTAACCCCGAAGCTACCGGAAAAAATTGCGGCTATTTTGCAAATTCCGGCGAATCGTGTCGCCATTAGGGGAATTGATGCGATCTCCTCGTTAACCATTGCCGATCACATCCAAAGAGGGCCTGAGCTTGTCACACCAATCGGAATTGCAATTGCTGCACACAGTACCCCTGTGCAATATGTTTCGATAAGTGTAAATGGCAACCCAGTACGCCTTTTTGATATCAAGGAAGTTACGGTTGGCGATAGCCTTATCACTGCGGGAATAAAAATGAGCAAACTATACGGAAAGCCGGGGCTTGCAAAAATCGTCACGCTTAACAAGCAAACGGTAACGATTCCCGGAAAGCTTGGAGAAGCTCCCGTTCTGTTGCTGAATGGCAAGTCCTGTTCGCTCGACGATCACGTCCAAAATGGCGATCAAATCATTTTCGAAAAAGGGGCAGATGGACAGCCAACCGCTTTGCAAATTAAAGATTTAATTGATCATATCCCCAATCTCAATCTAACAGTAAATGGAGAGATGTTGGAAATTTCGCCAGTCATTATTTGCAATGGGGAAGTAACGGCAGACACCAAAATGGTCGAAGATCGCGATGAAATCATTTATAAGCACCCGGAAACGATTGAAGAGCTGCTTGAACATATTGAACGGACAGTTGATTTTACAGCTCTTGAACCATTTTATCTTACGGTGAATGGAACAGAAATGGAAGTTTCCTTTGCAAGCGGTAAACTTTTACTTAATGGAGCTGAAACAACAAAAGATACACTTATTCAAGACAAGGATCAGATTGAAATGGTGAATGGAAAAAAAGTAACGGTAAAACGATTTGCAGAATGGAAAAACATTCAGTTTGAAAAAAGCATCCCCATTTTTTTTAATGGCAAACAAATCACCCTATTGAAAAAAGCGGCTGAAGTTATCCGCGACGGTCATTCACTGAACGAAAATGACGAGCTTTTTAGGGGTGACAAATTGACGATTGTTGAAAATACAACGGATCCGTTTATTTTCCAGGATCTCTTCCGCCAAGTTGAAATTGAAGTACCGGAAAAAACAACCGGTCCGTACATTTTATTAAAAAACAACCAGCCAACGACTTTTTATGATCAAGTTAACTCCGGTGATGATCTAAAAATTGTCTGGCCACTTGCTGAAAAAGTTTATTAAATGAAAACTCGCCGACTGGCGAGTCCCTAGGGACGAAGACAGAGGCGTAGTTGAATTTATGCGTTCAGAATTTATGGATATAAATTCTGATTAGCTAAAAAAAGAGCCAAATTGGCTCTTTTTTATCATTCTTTTTATTTATGTTCTTGTGCAGCATCTGCCAATGACTTTACTTTTATTTTCCAATGGGATGTGTTCCATACGGGCTTGCCGTTGATAAATAATATGGCTTGCGGGCTTTCATGTTTGATTTGAAAACGATCCGCGATTTCATTTGATAGCGGTCTTGCGTCCTGGACAGCAAGAAAATAAGTTGGGATTTGCGGTTGCCCTTCAGCATATTGTTGATATTCCTGATATGCCGCTCCACTAATCGGACATGTTAAGCTGTGTTTCATCAAGAAAAGTTTTTCCTCTTTTTTTAAAATTTCATCAAACTGTTCAACCGAATCAAGTTTCTGTAGCATTGACCCATCCCTCCAAAAATAAACGGTGAAGCCATTTTACCACTTCACCGTTCCGTAAACAAACCATTTTACTTAGCCAAAAAGTTATTTCACGCTAATCCGATTTTCTTCTTCCTCAAATGCCCGCTTGGCTTCTTCCAGCCTTCTTTGCACTTCTTCATCGCTTTCTATTATTTCTTTCACGGCCGCTTCATGATCGGGCTTGACCGGTTCTAAAGAAATATATGTTGTTGGAGCACTGTCTTCGGGTGTTTCCTGTTTCCCAGGAACAAAGGTTTCCCGCAGCTGCTGTGACTGATCCATCAGTCTGCTCAGCTGTTGATTCAATTTGCTCCGAAGCTCCTTTCCCGCTTTAGGAGCAAGCAGCATACCGGCAGCGGCACCGGCAATTCCGCCGATGAACGCACCAAGTAAAAATTTGTTTCCACCCTTTTCATCCGCCGCTCTGATTTGATGATTTTCGCGCGTCTCATATTCCCTGCTGGCCATAAATCCAAATCCTCCTATAAAAATTAATTTGATCGAGCATTAACACGCTCACTTGCCATAATCTTATGTTCTGAAACAGTCGTTTTCTGCTTTCGTTCTTTCCATTTGTCCTTTAACTCCATTAAAACATTTCCCCACTGAATCACTTGCGAGAGTTTATCCTTATTTTGTTCTACTTGCTTATCCACCTTGTGACTAATTGATTGCAATGTTTGATTAAAGTGGCTGACGGTTGCCCCCACATCTTTTACCGCATCAACAACGCTGTTTAAGCTTTCCGATTTTTGTTGAATATCATCGGCAATCGCATTTGTTTTATGTAAAAGCACCGTTGTTTCATTTGTTACCCCGTTCAACTGTTTTTCCAAACCATCTAATGTTTTGGAGACACTTTCTAACGTCAGGCTCAGCGATTGCAAGGCCTTTGCTAAAAAGATCACAAGAACAAGGAACGCAATTGCAATCAAAGCAACACTCAAATACAAGATAATTTGCATAGTTGGCACCTCCGCGATAATCTAACTTTTATTATGTATTACCCAACCTGTACTGATCTAAACAACAACAATAAGCCGTCATTACGGACTTGGAAATGGAATACATTTACAAAAACGCATTTTTCCGGCTAATTCACTACAGAAGAATTGTATCATATATTTCGGCAAAGGCGTTACGGTAAATCAAAAACTCGCCAAGGAAATGGCGAGTTTTTCGTTACGATATCTGTTTTTCATATGCTTCTTGAAATTTCTGAATGTCTCCGGCTCCCATGAAAATAATGATACTGTTCTCATGTTTTTGGAGTAATGCTGTACTTTCCTCTGAAAGGATTTCCGCACCCGCAATTTTTCCCTGTAAATCTTTGATGGACAGCTTTCCATGGTTTTCACGAGCCGAACCAAATATTTCACATAAATAGACTTGATCAGCCATACTTAAACTTTCGGCAAAATTCCCCAAAAAAGCTTGTGTCCGCGAAAACGTATGCGGCTGGAATACGGCGACAATTTGCTGTTCAGGATATTTTTGCCTAGCCGCATTCAGCGTTGCTTTAATTTCAGTCGGATGGTGGGCATAATCATCAATTAAAATTTGCGAACCCATTTTCTTTTCAGAAAACCGTCTTTTTACCCCATGGAAAGTCAACAAGTTTTGCTTTACCACATCTGCATTGATTTCCTCATAATGACATACTGCAATAACGGCCAATGAATTTAATACATTGTGATCCCCAAAGGTCGGGATTGAGAAGGTATTGTAAAAATTGTTGCGAATAAACACATCGAAAGTTGTACCTTCTGTTGTTTTTACCACATTTTTCGCCTGATAATCATTTTCTTCGCCGAAACCGTAGAAAAGCACAGGCACCTTCGCCTGAATCTTTTGCAGTTGTTCATCATCGCCGCAAGCAAAAATTCCTTTTTTAACTTGGAGTGCCATTTCTTGAAAAGCGGAAAAGACATCGTCAATATTGGCAAAATAATCAGGATGATCAAAATCTATATTCGTCATGATCGCATAATCTGGAAAATAGGATAAGAAATGCCTTCTGTATTCACAGGCCTCAAATACAAAGTATTCGGCATTTTCCTCGCCTTTGCCTGTACCGTCACCAATTAAAAAGGCAGTAGGCTTAGCCCCTTTCATCACATGTGCAAGCAGCCCCGTTGTTGACGTCTTACCATGAGCCCCCGCCACAGCGATGCTTGTGAAGTTTTGCATGAAATCTCCTAAAAAGCGATGGTAACGGACAATTGGAAGTCCCAGCTTCATAGCCTCTTGAATTTCTTCATGAGTATCAGGAAACGCATTTCCTGCGATTATGGTCATTCCCGGCTGAATATTTTCCTTTTGAAAGGGAAGGATCTTTATCCCTGATTGTTCAAGGGCTTGTTGCGTAAAAAATCGTTTTTCGACATCGGAACCCTGCACTTGAAAATTCATATCATGCAGTACTTGTGCAAGAGCACTCATTCCAGACCCCTTTATACCTACAAAATGGTAAATAGTCATATAAGAACCTCCAACCAACGTCTATCTC
>JAKACS010000283.1 GCA_021821235.1 Bacillota bacterium | reverse complement strand
CCAAGATTTAAATTGGGATTCTGTCCTTGAGGTAGGAACCCACTTCTTTGCATGGCCAAATTTTGAAGCACTGGCAGCGGCTTCTTATACGTTTTCGGGCTATGCAAATGTGTTTATTTTTAATCGACTTTTCCAAGAGAAACTTAAAAATAGAAATCTTGTCGCAGTACTCTTTCTAGCCATATTTACTCTTTTTACCACTTTTTTTATCCCAATCGGCATTCATGGTGCTGACGGGTCTGACGAGTATCTGTATCCATGGATTACAACCGCGGATTCCTTACGGATGAAGTTTGGCCCAATTGAACGAGTTATTTTTATTTTTTTAATGCTTTACGTCAGCATCACCCTATTGAGCGTTTCAATTCATTGGCATGTTTCACTCGAACTTGTTAAGGGGCTTGTTGCAGACCGTTTAAGTAAAAAACATAGTAGTTTTATTCTGATTCTTTTTGCAGG
This sequence comes from Bacillota bacterium, assembly GCA_021821235.1. The sequence goes on along the minus strand of JAKACS010000283.1, from coordinate 4,871 downwards.
ATTTTCCCTCTTTGCTGTCCAAAAGATTGATGCTTTGCAGCTGATTCGAATTGCCTCCTATTGGTTGCAGCTTCGTGTAGGTGTTGAGATCTTGTGCATTCCTCTAATTTTGTTGATTGGAAGGAGGGTTAAAAAATGAAGAAGTTACAATGGTTTGTGCCGCTTCTTTTAATTTTTATTCTGGGTGGCTGTGGCTATAAAGATATCGATAAACGCTTCTTTGCGGTGGGTATTGGTATTGATGTGGCTAAAAGTAATGTTAAAAAATACCTTGTCAGCATAAAATTCGCTATTCCATCGGTTGATAAGAAACCAAATGATTTTATGATTGTCTCAGAGGAGGCCGATACCATTGCCGAGGCAGTCCGTGTAATTAAAACGAAAGTGGACAAAGAGGTAGACTTTAGCCATGCGAAGGTCTATCTCATTAGCGATGAGGTTGCCAAAAAAAGAATGGCACCGCATTTATATTATTGGCCATCTAGAAGACGCGATTTTCAGGAAATTGCCTGGGTAGCTATCGGCAAGCCAACGGCACTGGATGTCTTAAAAGTGAAACCAAAATCAGAGCAATTTCCATCTAACTGGATTTTTATGACATTTGGTAAAGAAGGGTCGGAAACGCCATATATTTTTCCGGAATTTTTATTTGATTTCAAAAAAAGATTTACTGAAAGGGGACTTGACCCACTGCTACCAATTATTAATGCCCGAAAAGGGTACCTAGAAGTCAATCGGGTGGGTTTGTTTAATAAGAAGAATTTGCAGTTGCAGCTATCATTAGAAGAGACAAAAATACTCAATTTTTTGTTTAACTTAGAATCAAAAAGTGCGATGAAAGTCCGTCAAGGAAAGTCTTATTTTATCATTGATACACAAAAAATAGGAACAAGTTTTCAAATTAATTTCAAAAATCGGAACCATCCCGTCATTGATGTGTTTGTAAAAGTTGGAGGTAAAATCGAAGAGGCGATGTTTCCGCTTCATAATCAGGATCTGAACCAATATGGAAAGTTGGCGGAAAAAACAATAGAACAAGAGACCAAACATTTACTAGTGAAAATGCAAAAAGCGAATGTGGATCCGATTGGATTTGGACTGCGTTACCGTTCCCGCCATTTTGGCCGTAACGACTGGCAAAAATGGCGGCAGCTTTACCCATATGTGACATTCAGGGTACATGCTATGGTACATATTGAAGATACAGGATTAATTGAGTAAGAGGGGTGCAATTTTGCAGCCCCTTTATTCAGGGTATTGACCGTCAAAATTTCGTGTGAAGAAGGCCATTATTTCATCAGAAGAAATTTCGTCCTTCTAATAAATAGACACTGGCTTTTCCTTTCCTCTTAGTACTTCAGGAATATAAACACAGAATGGCTCACTTTCCATATAATCGCCCGTTACCGCATACGTTCTTGAACGGGAGCCGCCGCAAACTTTATTGAATTCGCAAACGCCGCACTTGCCTTTGTATTGATCGGGCTGGCGAAGGTCTTTAAAAATTTTCGATTCTCGGTAGATCGATGCCAGAGACGTTTCACGGATATTTCCAGCTACAATTGGCAGCAGACCACTTGGAACCACATCGCCAATATGGGTAATGAACGCGAACCCATTGCCGTCATTCACGCCTTTAGGAGCCCGTTTTAAACCATCGTGCATGGAGGCAAAGTCCGTTGTGATCGAGTCTTCGTAATGGATTTCGCCGGATGCGATTTTATGTTCGCGCATTTTTTGCTGAAGTACGACCCTTCGATAATGCTGCGCTGCGGTTGTTTTAATATCATATGGTGCTGTTTTGCTGAGTTCGTAAAGCCAGCGAAAAACTTTCTCATGCTCGACTGGAGAGATGCAATCCTTGATTTGGCCTCTTCCTGTTGGCACTAGCAGGAATATATACCACATGACAGCTTTTAGCTCGCCTACCAACTTAGACATCTCTTCTAAATGGTCATAGTTGAAGCGAGAAATAACAGTATTGATTTGCAGCGGCATTTCTAGCTCGTTCAAATACCTAATTTTTTCGATCGTTAGGTCAAATGAACCAGGTGTCCCGCGAAAATGATCGTGGATTTCCGGATTCGGCCCATCAAGGCTAAATCCCCAGCGTGAAAGACCCACTGCTTTGGCGCGCTCCATTTTTTCTTTCGTGACATTCGGGGTGGCACTTGGCGTCATTGAAACGCGCATTCCTTTTTTTACTGCATAATCGGCAAGTTCAAACAGATCCTCGCGCAGCATGCAATCCCCACCAGTAAACACGAGCATCGGGTTGTTCATTTCATAAATCTCATCAATCAGCTTGATTCCTTCCTCATGTGCCAATTCGCGCGGATCGGGAAGGAGTTGCGCATCAGCACGGCAATGCACGCATTTTAATTGGCATGCCCGGGTGACTTCCCAAATGACAATAAACGGGTTTTGATCGTAATCAATTTCTTTTCCATGGGCATGTGGGTGCCCATTTCCATATGGATGGCCAGTTACCTGCATTTTTATCACCAAACTTCATCATTTTTTCCAAGCTTTTCTACCTTCATTATAAAATTTATTCCTACCCAGTGCATAGATGTTTTGTTACAAAATTTCTACTTTGAGAGGTGGTTCTTTCGACATATGCTGATTGTTTCAGCAAGGAATTTTTAGAAAAATTAAAAGTAAATTACAGTAATGTTACAGAATAAGGTGATTCGGTAGTGGTAAATGGGTGGCAATCCCAGTTGTAATACGGATTTGGACAAACTTCTATGTTTGTCATAGAAAGGGCTGTCGTTACCACTGGAGGAATAAACTTCCTTGCAAACCACTATTTATGGGTGTTTTTTAGGTTTAAAACTCCTTTATCATAGTTTTGTAAAAAAGAAAAAACAAGGAGTACAATCATGAGAAAACAACTTATGAGCGCTGCGGCAGCCGCGGGAATTTTATTCACCGGATTTGGTGCTTCTGCAAATGCAGCAGGAAATACATACACCGTTCAGCCAGGGGACAGCTTATGGAAAATTTCACAAAATTACCATGTGTCAATGAATCTATTAAAAGAATGGAACAATCTTTCCAGTGACCTTATTTATGTAAATCAAAATCTATCAATTCAAGATTCAGCGGCTACTTCTGCAAATGGAAGCAGCGGTTCGACCTATATCGTGAAAGCCGGCGACACGCTTTCTGACATTGCCAAAATGTATGGAACAACGGTTAGTCAGTTAAAAAGCGCCAATGGGCTGACTTCAGATCTGATTCGCATTGGCCAAAAACTGAATGTGACAGGAGCTAGCGAACCTGTTCGTGCAGCGACTGACAGTCCTGCTAATCTATCAACCTATACTGTGCAAAGCGGAGATTCCCTTTCTGTCATTGCCGTTCGTTACAAGACAACTGTGGCTCAGTTAAAAGCTTTAAACGGTTTAACTTCTGACACCATCTATGTTGGACAAGCATTAAAAATCAGTGGAACTGCCGCTGCAACAGCGACTGTTGCCTCGGTTTCCGCACCATCTGCTACGGTTGTTGCCAAACCAGTCAGTACTTCTGTCTCAAAAGCACAGGCAGTCATTGATGAAGCGAAGAAATATATCGGAACGCCTTATTTATGGGGAGGCAATACGCCAGCCGGTTTTGATTGCAGCGGCTTTGTAAAATATGTGTTTAATAAGGTAGGAATCAGCTTACCAAGGACAGTTGCGACCCAGTGGAATGCAACAAGACCAGTAAGTGCGCCGCAGCCTGGCGATATTGTTTACTATCAAACATACAAATCCGGTCCATCCCATAATGGAATCTATCTAGGAAACAATAAATTTATCCATGCGGGTTCATCCGGGATTACAATTTCTGATATGACCTACTCGTATTGGACATCAAGATACTTGGGAACCCGTTCCGCATTTTAAAAAGTTGATACTAGAAGACCTTTTATCATAAATTAATGATGGAAGGTCCTTTTTTTTTGATGATTTACGATCATAATGACTATTTATTTGGCTAATAGGCTACCACCCATGAAAGGCTCATGATCTTTTGTTCAAATCGGATCGGTGTACGGCAAACGGTGATCAATGAGAACCTATGATTCCCAAAATCGATGGTTCGCGGTAAAAACGGGAATCAAAGAAGGGCCATGATTCCCAAAATCGAGTGATTGTTGAATTTTAAACAGATTAAGGACTTATATTTGTCGGGGCTGACCAAGGTGCTTATGCCTTTTGCTCTTATGGAAGGTGGAAGGCACATCATTCGCTGGATCGTGAAATTCACCGATTGCAGAGTTTTCTCAAATAGTATGGTAGAATCGAATTAAAACATAAACATAAACCCGATTTCGGAGGAAGTTATGTACAAAAAAATAATTAGCGTCAGCAGTTTGCTCCTCATCATCGTGGTCGGTTACACGCAAAAAGCAGTGCTGCTGGAAATCATTAAATCCGGGAGCAGCATGGCGATGGTTGTGAGTGCAATATTGGTTGCAATAACCGTATTTTTCCCGCTGATTCCGTTTCCGATTCTAGCTGGAACGATTGGTGCACTGTTCGGAACTGCTCAGGGCTTTGCCATTACCTTAGCTGGATCAATGGCCGGTACAATGGGCTTCTTCTTCCTAAGCCGCTACGGTTTCAGAGAGGCAGCCCAAACCCGTTTGCAAAACTATCCGAAAATAAGAGACTTTGAAGTTTTTTTAAACAGACACGCATTTGCTGCCATTTTGATCAGCCGAATCATTCCGATCATCCCAGCGCCCGTTGTCAATATAGGCTGTGGCCTAAGCAGGGTAAAGTGGCTAACTTTCTTTGTGGCATCAGCGATTGGGAAAATACCTAACGTTCTGCTTCTTTCCTTTGCTGGAGCTTCTTTTACGAGCAATAAATGGC
>JAKACS010000282.1 GCA_021821235.1 Bacillota bacterium | reverse complement strand
AAGCAAAAACAGGCCTATCGTTGAAGGATATTGCTGAGGATCGGACGGCTGAACAATATACCTTCCGCGATATTACCGTGCAGCCGCGTGAAGTGATTCCAACGCCTGTCTTTACGGGATCAAATAAAGACCACCGCCGCTATTCGCCTTTTACAACAAATATTGAGCGACTGGTTCCATTCCGTACCTTAACAGGAAGGCAACATTTTTATCTTGACCATGAAATTGTACAGGAATATGGGGAAAGCTTACCAATCTATAAGCCAACCCTGCCGGAAATGGTTTTTTCAAAACGTGACAGCATTCCTGGCCATCAAGAAAAAGAAATCCAGCTTCGTTACTTAACACCGCACGGAAAATGGAATATGCATAGTACTTACCAAGATAACTTAATGATGCTTACTTTGTTCCGCGGCGGTCCGCATGTTTGGATCAGTAATCAAGATGCAGAACTTGCCGGAATTAAAGATAATGATTGGGTAGAAGTTTTTAATCGAAATGGTGTTGTAGCTGCAAGGGCTGTTACAAGCCATAAAATGCCGAAAGGAACACTCTATATGTACCACGCGCAAGACAAACACATTAATACACCAGGAACTGCCATCACTGGAGAACGGGGTGGAACACATAACAGCCCGACAAAGATCCATGTAAAACCGACACAAATAATTGGCGGGTACGCCCAGCTAAGCTATGGATTTAATTATTACGGTCCGATTGGGAACCAGCGGGATCTTTATGTGACCATCCGCAAGATGAAGGAGGTGTCTTGGCTTGAAGATTAAAGCGCAAATCGCAATGGTGATGAATCTTGATAAATGCATCGGCTGCCATACATGCAGTGTTACGTGTAAAAATACATGGACAAATCGCCCTGGTGCCGAGTACATCTGGTTTAATAATGTCGAAACAAAGCCAGGTGTCGGCTATCCGATTCAATGGGAGGATCAGGAGAAATATAAAGGCGGCTGGATTCTTAAAAAGAACGAGCTGGAATTAAAGTCCGGCAGTAAATTAAATAAACTCGCTTTAGGAAAAATCTTCTACAATCCCGATCTGCCGACAATGGATGAATACTATGAACCATGGACATACAATTATGAAAAATTACTAAATAGCCCGGAAACAAAACACCAGCCTGTTGCCCGGCCAAAATCGCTTATCACCGGTGAAACGATGGAGCTTGAGTGGGGGCCAAACTGGGAAGATGATCTTGCTGGCACCCATGTTACAGGACCAAAGGATCCGAATATAAAAAAACTGGAAGAGTCGATAAAATTTGAGTTTGAGCAAGCGTTTATGATGTATATGCCGAGAATGTGCGAGCATTGTTTAAATCCAGGCTGTGTTGCCTCCTGTCCATCCGGCGCAATTTATAAACGGGATGAGGACGGAATTGTTTTAGTTGACCAAGAGCAATGCCGCGGCTGGCGGTATTGTATGACGGGATGCCCATATAAAAAGGTATATTTTAATTGGGAAACACAAAAAGCGGAAAAATGCACTTTTTGTTTTCCGAGAATTGAAGCAGGACTGCCAACCGTTTGTGCTGAGACATGCACAGGGCGGCTGCGCTATATTGGCGTGCTGCTCTATGATGCCGATCGGGTGAAGGAAGTCGCTTCTGTATTTTCTGAACAGGAACTTTATCAACAGCAATTAAGCTTGTTCCTTGATCCAAATGATCCAAAAGTGGCTGCGCAAGCAAAAATTGATGGTATTCCGGATGACTGGCTGGATGCTGCCCGCAAATCACCAATATATAAACTGGCAGTTCAATATCAAATTGCCCTGCCGCTTCATCCGGAATACCGGACATTGCCGATGGTATGGTATGTGCCGCCATTAAGCCCGTTTACACAACTGTTTGAGGGCAAGGATGTGAACGGTTCTCTTGAATCAATGTTTCCAGCTATCAGCCAAATGAGAATCCCGATCGATTACTTGGCCAGCATGTTGAGTGCCGGCAACGCGGAAGTGATAAAAGCTGTTCTACAAAAAATGGTGGTTATGCGTCAGTACATGAGATCGAAAAAGCTAGGCGAAACACCGAGCAATCTCCTGCTCGAAAAAGTTGGCATGGATGCTAGTTCAATAGAAGAAATGTACCGGTTGCTGGCAATTGCTAAATATGAGGATCGCTTTGTTATTCCGTCTGCCCATAAAGAGCATTTTGCAAATCTATACCATGAGCAAGGCTCAACGGGGTTTGAGTTCGATTGCAATTCATGCGAGGTAGGTGGTTATGATGGAACGAACGCCCAATTTCATTTTCTCAAACAATGAATTAGAAGTACGGAATGTCTTTCGAATGATTTCGTATTTGCTGCAATATCCTGAAAAGCGTTGGCTTCAGTGGAAGGAATTAGTAGATGATATAAAACAGTTCGAGGATTCTCCGTTAATGGGATATTTACTCTCCTTCCTATATGAAATTGGCGAAATCTCTTTGGATGATCTATCCGAACAGTATGTTCAATTATTTGATTTTAACCCAAACTGCTCTCTCAATCTCACTTATTTAAAAGCTGGCGAACAGCGGGAGCGGGGGCAGATACTAGTAGAGTTAAAAGAATTGTACAAAGAAAACGGATTTTTGATGATAGATGAAGAGCTGCCTGACTACTTGCCGCTTGTCCTAGAGTTTGTTTCGGTGGCATCTTTAGAAATATCTGTGAACCTGCTCGGTAGTTTGCGAGAGTCAATCGAGAAACTTAAAGCTGAATTAGCCCATTTGAATAGCCCATATTGCCATTTGGCTGAAGCATGTTTAGCTGGTGCCGTTATTTTGGAAAAAATCACTTTATCAAAGGAAGGTGATTGAAGATGAATCAATTTCTATGGGTGATCTTCCCTTATTTAATGGTGACTATTTTTATCGGAGGGCATATTTATTCCTACAATTTCAAGCAATTGGAATGGACAGCTAAATCAAGTGAGTTTTTTGAAAAAAATCAGCTGAAATGGGGAAGTATGCTGTTTCATATCGGGATATTGTTCGTTTTTTTAGGGCATGTAGCAGGATTGCTAATTCCAAGAATAGTTTTGGAGAATATCGGAATTACTGAAGAGATCTACCATGCAGGAGCGGTCTATGGAGGAGGATTTGCAGGACTGCTGACATTGGCCGGAATCATCATCCTGCTCGGCCGCCGTCATTCAAATAAGCGGATTCGCCTAACTAGTGATATCAGTGACAAGATCACGATCTGGCTTATTTTTTTCATAATCATTGTGGGACTGTACAATACTTTAATCAGCAATCGGCTTCATCCCGGCTTTGATTATCGGGAAACCATTAGTCCATGGGTGAGGGGACTGCTTACCTTTACACCTGATCCCGAACGAATGAGGGAGGTACCGTTTGGATTTCAACTCCATCTATTGCTTTCCTTTCTTTTAATTGGGATTTGGCCATTCACGCGTCTCGTTCATGTGTGGAGTGCCCCGCTCAACTATTTTAAACGCAGCCCCGTCCTATATCGAAGAAACAAGGAGTTTTAAATACTGCAGAGAGGGCTTGGAAAATGAATTGGATTTCGAGTGTCGCCTAGTCCTCTTTTTTAGTGGTTTTCCATGAATTCCCTGGGTGGAAACGGCTTATGGGTTGTTTGTAAGACCTTGTGTGTAGGGAGTTGAACGTAATGATTGTTCAGAAATGTTCTGATCCAGTTTCCTTTCAATTAAATGAACTGCTTAATTCATCAGGACAAAATAGATTCGCAGAAAAAAGAACTTTTTTATTTTCTGAAGGACAGCCCGCGAAAGAAATGTACATTATTCGCTATGGAAAGATTATGATTTCAAAGGTGAATTCGGATGGAAAAGAGCTTGGTTTACGGCTTTGCCAAGCAAACGATATGGTTGGTGAGTTAACATTGTTTACGAACAAGCCAACCTATTTTTTCAATGCGAAAGTACTTGAAAACACGGAAGTGGCAGTAATTGACATCGATACGCTAGAAAAGGAACTTTTTCATAATAGCAAACTGGCGATAGAATATTTAAAGTGGATGAACGACCATTTTCGGAGAACGATAACGAAGTTTCGCGACCTTGTTCTCCTGGGAAAAAAGGGCGCCCTCTATTCAACGTTGATCCGCTTATGCAATAGTTACGGAGTGACCCAAGAAGACGGTATTTTCATTAATCTTAATCTATCAAGTCAAGAATTAGCTAATTTATGTGGAATAGCGATAGAAACAGTTTCGAGGATGCTCACAGATTTAAGAGATCTGGGAGTTATCACTGTCAAACGAAAGTTCATTACGATCCATAATTTACAGTATTTAAGAAATGAAATTCATTGTGAGAACTGCCCTGTAGAGTTTTGTAATATCAAATGACATGGTAAAAAGTTTTTCAATGAACATCCTTTAAGCACAATGCTGAGGATGCAGTTTTGTTGTAAAATTTCGTTTATTTCGTAGGCTTCGGGATTTTCTGAACGATAATTTAGAAATTTTTTTTGGTAGTCGGCCGACAGGAGAAATGGTTGTCTGGTTCGTTGTCAGTTTTGTCCTGCTTCTTTTTGGTATCGGCGGCTTAGCATGGTATTACGCTGTACAAAAACATCATTAGATGGAGGAAGCTTTTCCAGAAAGAGATCCATTCGGTGGGATTATTGAAATGTCTAACACCCGTACTTTAGCGGCTTGCCAACAGGTGTGATCGCTTACGGTGCCGCCTTAAGTGCACTGGAAATTGTTCCTCTCGTATTAATCACACTACACAATTCCTTTCTTCTCCCTTCCATTGTATAATGCAATGGAAGGGAGAAGGGATATGACGGAAACACGCAAAGATCGATTGAACCGGGTGAAAAACACACGGCAAAAAAGGGCGAGAAAACGGCTGTTTTACCAGCTCTTGCTCTTATTTTTAGCGGCTATAGTATTGATGTATTTTCTAAAGCAACAAGACACGAACGAGACAAAGACGAAGGCCGGTAAAATTGAACATCATCTTTCAGAAAAAAAGGCGCCTTTAAAGAAGCCATTGTCTCCCGAAGTGAAAGACATAATGAATGAACCCGCCATTGATGAGTACTTAAAAAGTTTGCATTTTAACGGTGCTGCATTAGTGGTGATGGATAATAAAATTTTAATCAATAAAGGGTACGGATTTGCCAACATTGAAAACAAACAGCCGAATAATTCTGCGACTGTTTTTTATATTGGATCGATTACAAAAGTGTTTATTTCGACGTCTGTGATGCAGCTGCAGGCACAGGGAAAGTTACATATCAACGATCCACTCGCAAAATATATTCCCGATTTTCCGAATGGAGATAAAATTTTGCTCTATCATTTGTTAACCCATACATCGGGGATCCCCGAGCATT
>JAKACS010000281.1 GCA_021821235.1 Bacillota bacterium | reverse complement strand
AAAGATACCACCGCCGATCACCTTGTTTTCAACCGGATCGTTTCCTTAAAAAGCTCGTTTAAATTGTAAAAACCAGGCCATGCGCCTGGTTTTTCCTTTGTGGATTTCACTCTTTAATGATAGAAAGGAGCTCGCTTGCCGCTTTGATTACCATTTTCGCGAGTCCTCCCCCGTTTTGGGCATCATACGCTCGCTTTGATTACCGTTTTTGCGTATCCTCCACCGTTTCGGGCATCATACGCTCGCCTTGATAACCGTTTTTGCGTATCCTCCACCGTTTCGGGCATCATACGCTCCGTAATAACCTAATTTTGATATTCAACAATACAAAAAATTACGCCATTGATAAATTTCCAAAAAAAAAGCTTGGCAAATGCCAAGCTTTTCAGAAAGACTCATTATCCGATTTTGCGCAGTTGCTGCAACGGCTCGTTTAAGGTGGAATGTTTGCGCCCATAGCCAAAGTAAACAAACAGACCAATGACAAGCCATGTAAAGAAGCTGATCCATGTCAATGCTGGCAATTGCAATGCCAAGTAACCGCTAAATAAAAAGGAAATAATTGGAATCCATGGTACAAAAGGGACACGGAAACCTGTTTTCGGCGCGTCCTTCGTTTTCCGCAAGTATAAAATCCCGATAGAAACGGTCATAAACGCAAACAGTGTTCCAATATTCGTCAATTCTGCCAGCTTGCTCAATGGGACGAACCCGGTAAAAATAGAAACAAGCAAAGCGGTAATCCACGAATTGACAATAGGTGTCTGCTTCTTTTTGTCAACCTTCGAGAAAATTTTCGGCAATAGGACATCGCGGCTGATTGCATAAAATAGCCGTGTTTGACCATAAATCATTACAAGCAGCACGGTTGTAATTCCAGCAATGGCTCCAATGGAAATAAGTCCGGCAACCCAATCCTGGTGGATATAATTTAACGCAAAAGCTACAGGATTTTTCACATCAAGATTTTGGTAAGGAACAATTCCTGTAAGAATGCCAGAGACAATGATATATAAAATCGTACTAACTAATAATGAAGCAATAATTCCAATCGGCATATTCCGCTGCGGATTTCGCACTTCTTCTGCAGCAGTTGAAACTGCATCAAATCCAATATAGGCAAAAAATACGGTCGCCGCCCCGGTTGCTACCCCCGAGAAGCCGAACGGCATAAAGGGTGTCCAGTTTGCCGGTTTCACATACCATACTCCAACAGCAATGAAAAGCACGATAACCGCTAACTTTACCATGACGATAATCGAATTAAACTTTGCTGATTTTTTAACACCTTGGGTTAATAAAGTGGTAATAAGCAGCACAATTAAAATCGCAGGAACATCAACAAACGTCCCATTGGCCGGATCATACGCACTTGTTAATGCTTTTGGAAAATGAATGCCAAACCCTGCAAGCAAGCCTTGAAAATAACCTGACCATCCGCTCGCAACTGCAGATGAAGCCAACCCATATTCCAAAATTAAATCCCAGCCCAAAATCCAGGCAATCAGCTCACCAAAGGTTGAGTAACTATACGTATACGCACTACCTGATACCGGAACGGTCGACGCAAACTCTGCGTAGCAAAGGGCAGCAAAGACACAGGCCAGCCCAGATATGATAAAGGAAAGAATCAGCGCTGGTCCTGCGTGTTCTGCCGCTGCAACACCCGTCAAAACGAAAATTCCCGTACCGATAATCGCCCCGATCCCAAGCATGGATAAATCAAATGCCCCCAAATCCTTTTTCAAAGCCGCATCCTTTTGCTCGGTTTCTTTTATTAGATCAGCAATGGATTTCTTTCTAAGTAAATTCATGATAGACCTCCCAAATCCGAAGCGATATTTATTCAAAATCTTCTGACAAATTCGATCGAATTGTTTAAAAAAAGTGATATATCGACATAATAATACAAATTTTTTAAGAATGCAATTATTTTTAGAAAAATACAAAAATATCCTTTTTTATGCGAAAAAGCAGCCATATTGACTGCTTTTAGTTTTTCCAAATCGGATAAATAAATTAATTTTTCCTTTCCGCAAACAACTGATAAATTGCCGAAAAATCTTGATTCCCAAACCCATTCTGCTTTGCCATCATATACAATTCTTTTGCTGCATTGGCAATTGGCAAAGCAATGTTGTTCTCAAACGCTGCTTGCGAAACAAGCTGAAGATCTTTTTGCATATGTTCCAGTGGGAAGTCGGCTGAGAAATCTTGACTCATTACCTTGTCTTTCTTTGCTTTTAAAAATGGAGCGGTTGTCGGCCCGTTCAATAGAGTATCAACAACCGTTTCTTTCTCTAACCCAAGCGCTTCCCCTAAACGGACCGCTTCTGCAAACGCAGCCATCGATTGGGCAAGCATCAAATTGATAATCACTTTCATGGACGTTCCCTGGCCAATCACGCCTTGATAGGATATTTCTTTTCCCATCGCCTTTAGCATCGGTTCCACTTCCTGCATATTCTCTTGACTGCCGCCAACTAAAAAAACTAGTTCTCCCCGTTTCGCAGGCAGCCTTGATCCGGTTACCGGCGCGTCCATAAAGCGAACGCCCCGTTTCCCTGCTTCAGCCGCCATTTTTCGTGAAAAAGTTGGATCAACAGTGCTGCAATCAACCCACAATTTTCCTTTTGCTATATGGTTTAAAAAACCGTTATCACCCAAAGCCACTTCTTCAACGACTTTCGGGTTAGCCAGCATTGTAAAAACAATGTCTGCTTGTTCAGCTACTTCTTGAGGTGAATCTACCCACACCGCTCCCTTTTTGATTAGCTCTTCTGCTTTGTCTTTTGTCCGATTGTGAACAATAAGTTCGAAACCTTTTTTTACTAAATTCTCAGCCATGCTGCTCCCCATAATTCCTAAACCAATAAAACCGATCATCCTAATCCCTCCAATCATGTCCATCTTCTCTATTTTATTTCTCCAAAAATATGGATTCAAATCATCAGCTTAAAAAACGTTAATGGTTTTTCAAAAAATGGAGAAAATAATCGGAAAATGTACTTTTGAAAGGAGTATTTCTTAAATGAACAACGACCATATTGTGAAACAAAAGGTTCAGCATAAAAAAATGGAAAATGAGCATCGGGGAAAACCTTCCGGGCTTGATTGGTGGCAACTCTCGCTGATCGGAATTGGTTCGATCATCGGCGCCGGTTTCTTTCTCGGGACAAGCCTTTCTATTCAAACGGCTGGGCCCGCCATCCTGATTAATTACTTATTTGCAGGGCTTACCGCTTTTTTTGTTTTTAGCGCCTTGGCTGAAATGACGGTTACACAGCCTGAGTCAGGTTCCTTCCGCACATATGCAAAAAAAGCGTTCGGCAATGTGATGGGCTTTGCCTCCGGCTGGATGTATTGGCTTGCGGGCGTCTTAATTATGTCAAGCGAGGTTGTTGCATTGGCAACCTTTACCCGCTTCTGGTTTCCGCACATTCCACTGTGGATTTTCACGGTCATCTATACCGTCATTGCTTTTGGAATCAATTTATTGGGTGTAAAAAACTTTGGAAAAATTGAATCCCTGTTTGCTGTTGTCAAATTTTCTACATTAGTTGTGTTTATTGGATTCGGCATTCTTCTTCTTACTCATATGATTTCACCGCAAGCAGTTGCATTAAGTGAGAAAAATGTTTTTAGTGATTTTGTTCCAACTGGGCTAAAGGGAATGTGGGCAGCGTTAATTTTTGTCTTTTTTTCCTTCGGCGGGATTGAAGTTGTCGGCATCGCCTCATCTGAATTGAAAAACAAACAGGAAGTACCGAAAGCGGGAATTGTTATGCTGATTGCGCTCACCGCCGTCTATACCCTGTCAATTTTCTTTGTTTTGTACATGGTTTCCTGGAGCAATATTGATGTTTCCAAAAGTCCCTTTGTCACGGCGCTAAAAACATTCAATATCCCCTATCTTGATTCAATTTTTAATATCATTATTATCAGTGCCGCTTTCTCAACAATGGTAGGTGCTCTCTTCTCTGTTACCAATATTTTGATTTCATTGGCAGAGGATCATGCTGCGCCAAAAGCGTTAGCAGGCCGAAATAACAAAGGGGTTCCAGTCAAATCGTTATTTTTGACTGGAATTACATTAGCCGTCTTTCTTGTGTTTGCATTTATTTTGCCAGGTTCGATTTATGAATCAATCACAACCGCCGCAGGTGTCATGCTGATTCTCAACTGGACGATTATTCTTTCTTCTCAAATCAAATTGCGCCCGCGCTATCAGCAAGGAGCATCTTTCAAAATGTTCGGCTATCCCTTCACATCCTATTTGGGGATTGGATTTATCCTTGTTGCCGTTTCAGGCGGGCTGTTCCACGCAACGCAAAGAATGGGTGTACTCATCAGTCTTGTGTTAATTGGAGGGATTTTTATCAGCTACTGGCTTCTTTTCAAGTCCCATTTACTATCAGGCCGCGGCTCTAGAAGATTACGGGAAAGTCGCTCAACAGAATAATTGTAATTTTGTTTTACTGGGAAAGGTATGGGTGTGGATTCATGGTATATGGTTGGATCCGCTTTACCGCGGATTTAGTCTACTTATCGGTACTTCGAGTGTTCTCTTACTTGCCGCAGACTCTTATCCGCGGATTTTTTCAGTTTATCCGTACATGGATCATAGTTACCATGCTGAAATTGCAGCTACTGACGGCGGAAAAATGGACAAAGTTGTCGAGACAACTGGAAAAGGTGCTAATCCAAAAATCGTGATGAACTATTATGATGGCAATACTGTCACAGCTTTGTGGAATTACGCCCAAAATTTCGCCATGAGTGATAATTCTTTCGGAACGACTTACGGACCGTCTACCCCTGGAGCGTTAAACCTAATTTCCGGCGAAACGCACGGAGCTACATTGTATGACAAAAATGGCCAGAAACAAACTGGAGATGTCCTTAACGAGTACGAAAACAGAACCGTTACCGGCGACCCGAACCCATATTTTGATAAATCATCAACTGGCGCAACGGTTGCAATGGACGATACAAATAAAAACGTCGGCAACTTACTTAATAGCAAAAACATCACATGGGGCTGGTTCCAAGGCGGCTTTAGCGACCCAACCGCCAAGCATAAAAATATTGGCGGAGCAGCCATCACAGATTACAGCCCGCACCATGAACCATTCCAATATTACAAATCAACAGCAAATCCCGAACACAAAGCACCAAGTTCTCCAGCCATGATCGGTAAAACGGATCAAGCAAATCATCAATATGATATGAAGGATTTCTGGTCAGCTGTTGATAACGGAAATATGCCGAGTGTCAGCTATCTAAAGGCACCGATGTATCAAGATGGCCATGCAGGCTATTCGGATCCATTAGATGAGCAGCAATTCATCGT
>JAKACS010000280.1 GCA_021821235.1 Bacillota bacterium | reverse complement strand
ACTGGATGAAGATGAAGAAGAGGAAGAAGATTTATAACCAGCTTGACTTTTTTATTCTGCCCTTGTAGAATCATTTTTGGGCTCCTTGAAAAAGGACGATTGATAATAGCGAATAAGCGCTCCCTTACCTTGTGTAAGTGGAGTGCTTTTATTTTTGGTAAGATCATCCTTTTGCTTTCCGCAATTTTTTAAATGAAAACTCGCCGACTGGCGAGTCCCTAAGGACGAAGACAGAGGCGTAGTTGAATTTATCACGCTCGTTGACGCCACATCCTGTGGCACTCGCCTGACTAGGACGTCCTGTCCGTCGTGCGTTCAGAATTTGGATATAAATTCTGATTAGCTAAAAAAGTGCCTTAAACACATAAGAGAATGCACAAACTGTAACTGAGGGGGATAAAAAATGACAAAATATATTTTTGTAACCGGCGGTGTGGTTTCGTCGCTTGGAAAAGGAATAACCGCTGCATCGCTTGGGCGGCTGTTAAAAAACAGGGGCTTAAATGTGACGATTCAAAAATTTGATCCATACATTAACGTTGACCCTGGAACGATGAGCCCGTACCAACACGGCGAAGTGTTTGTAACGGATGACGGCGCGGAAACCGATTTGGATCTGGGCCATTACGAGCGTTTTATCGACATCAACTTAACAAAATACAATAATGTCACGACTGGAAAAATTTACTCAACTGTCCTTCGGAAAGAGCGGCGCGGTGATTATTTAGGCGGTACAGTTCAAGTCATTCCGCATATTACGAATGAAATCAAAGACCGTGTTTTCCGTGCCGGGAAAGAAACGAATGCGGATGTAGTCATTACGGAAATTGGCGGAACTGTCGGTGATATTGAGTCTCTGCCATTCCTTGAAGCGATCCGCCAGATAAAAAGCGATATCGGTAGCGACAATGTCATGTATGTTCACTGCACCTTAATTCCGTACATTAAAGCAGCAGGCGAAATGAAGACAAAGCCAACACAGCACAGTGTGAAAGAGCTGCGCAGCTTAGGCATTCAGCCAAACATTATTGTTGTCCGGACGGAAATGCCTGTTTCTCAGGAAATGAAAGACAAGATTGCCCTATTTTGTGATATTGATAAAAAAGCAGTTATTGAAATGCAGGATGCGGATACCCTTTATGCTGTACCGCTTGCATTGCAAGAACAGCATATGGACCAGATCGTATGCGATCATTTTAAGCTCATTACGAAAGAAGCCGATATGACCGAATGGAAACAGCTGGTTGACAAAGTTCGTACCCTTTCAAAAACAACAAAAATTGCTTTAGTCGGGAAATATGTCTCGTTGCAGGACGCCTATCTATCTGTTGTTGAGGCATTAAAACACGCAGGCTACACCTTTGATTCGGATATTGACATTGATTGGATCAACTCGGATGAGGTGACAGCAGAGAATGTTGAAGAACTTTTAAGGGGTGCAGACGGAATTCTTGTTCCAGGAGGATTTGGCGATCGCGGTATTGACGGGAAAATTCACGCGATCCAATATGCGCGCGAACACAAAAAGCCATTTCTCGGTATTTGCTTAGGCATGCAGCTGGCAACGGTTGAGTATGCCCGCAATGTGCTTGGTCTAAAGGGTGCACATTCTTCGGAAATTGACCCGACGACAAACTATCCAATTATCGATTTACTTCCGGAACAAAAGGATATTGAAGATTTGGGTGGTACCCTCCGTCTTGGCTTGTATCCATGCCGCCTTGTTGAAAATACAAAGGCAGCTGAAGCATACGGCGAAGAAGTCGTGTATGAGCGCCATCGCCACCGTTATGAATTCAACAACCAATTCCGTCAGCAGATGGAGCAGGCAGGTTTCGTCTTCTCTGGGACAAGCCCGGATGGCCGACTGGTGGAAATTATAGAGCTGAAGGATCACCCTTGGTTTGTCGCTTCACAGTTCCATCCTGAGCTCGTATCGCGGCCAACTCGCCCGCAGCCGCTGTTCCGCGAATTTATTAAAGCCTCTTTGGGAAATAATTAAAAAAACTCGCCAATCGGTGAGTTTTTTTAATTACGAATCCGTGTATGCAGGTTTTCAACTTACAGTTCGTATTCAGCCAAAATCTCATTCATCGTAAAGGAAAGGCCGTAGTAGACAAACAATGCCGCCATCACAAATGGCTGGCCAAAGCGCCCACCGTGTTCATCTGGCAGCAATCCTTTTGTCAGCCAAAGGTTAATATGAACATCGGCCAGTCCAGTTAAATCGCCACTGCCAGCTGTTTCAGAAACAGAAGACACCGCTACAAACGGAATGTCTTTTTCTTTTAACCTTGCTGCAAGTTCAACTGCTTCTGGATCTGTTGAATAGCGGGAAAAGATCACTACGCGGTCAGCTTCCGTCAAATTCACTGCTTTTGGTTCTGTTAAAATTTTTGTAAAGTGAAGTGGTTCTGCGCCTGCTGTCGCCTCTGAGACTACAGCCTTCATTTCCTTTACTCCATAAAAATAAACCGCCCCAGCGCCAGCTGGAGCCTGGGTAAGCAGACGGGCGCCATCTTCAATCGCAAACGCTTCTTTTTCCGCTATTTTTTTAAACAGCCCCGACAATTGGGTCGTAAACATCTTTAACATTTTTAAGCTGCCTCCTTGTTTAGCTATGAATTATTATAGCACGATAAAAAAATTAACAAAATTGACCTTTTTAATAGGAAAAAAGGAAGGAAATGAAGAAAAATAATCGAACATATACAGGGGGGAAAAGAACACAGCAATTTGAAGAATAGGAAGAGGTGGAGGAGTTATGAGTGGGAAAGAGAAAATTTTAATCGTTGATGATCAATTTGGAATCCGAATATTACTGAATGAAGTTTTCCAAAAGGAAGGGTACAATACGTTTCAGGCAGCAAACGGTCTTCAAGCGCTTGATATTGTTCAAAAGCATGACCCAGATCTCGTCTTATTGGACATGAAAATCCCCGGAATGGACGGAATTGAAATTTTAAAAAGAATGAAAGCAATCGATCCGGAAATTCGCGTGATCATTATGACCGCTTACGGAGAATTGGATATGATTCAGGAAGCAAAAAGCCTTGGCGCGATTACTCACTTCGCCAAACCGTTTGATATTGATGATATTCGGGCGGCAGTTAGAAGCAATTTACCGCAAGATTGAGATTTGATTTTTTGCGCATAAAGAACGAGAGTGGGAAAACACTTGATCACGCTTTCATTGTGAACATTTATAAAAGTCTCTCAGATTAATGGCATTTCTTCGCTCATTTTGGTATGATACATATGAACTTTTAATGGTAGATTATCTTTTCTTTGGGCTAAAAGCAATACATATTCAGTAAGGTTGAAGGAAACCCTTTATATGAAAAGGAAAGATGATGACCGATATTAAGGAGGAAGAGAAATGCCTTTAGTTTCAATGACTGAGATGCTGAAGAAAGCGAAAGCAGAACACTACGCTGTTGGGCAGTTCAACTTAAATAACCTTGAATTTACCCAAGCGATTCTTCAAGCAGCTGAAGAAGAAAAATCTCCTGTAATCCTTGGAGTATCTGAGGGCGCAGCCCGTTATATGAGCGGCTTCAAAACGGTAGTAAAAATGGTAGAAGGTTTAATGGAAGACTTGAAAATTACCGTTCCAGTTGCCATTCATCTTGACCATGGCTCCAGCTTTGAAAAATGTAAAGAAGCCATTGATGCCGGATTCACTTCCGTTATGATTGATGCCTCCCATCATCCGTTTGAAGAAAATATTGAAATTACTGCAAAAGTGGTTGATTACGCTCACTCTAAAGGCGTTTCTGTTGAGGCAGAGCTTGGAACAGTCGGCGGCCAGGAAGACGATGTTGTCGGCGAAAGCATTATTTATGCTGATCCAAAAGAATGTGAAGAGCTTGTAAAACGGACAGGCATTGACTGCCTTGCACCAGCATTAGGCTCTGTTCACGGTCCATACAAAGGTGAACCAAACCTTGGTTTTAAAGAAATGGAAGAAATTGGGAATATTACCGGCATGCCGCTTGTTCTTCATGGCGGAACTGGAATTCCTACAAAAGATATTCAAAAAGCTGTTTCTCTTGGAACGGCTAAAATCAATGTAAACACCGAAAACCAAATTGCCTCGGCAAAACGCGTTCGTGAAGTGTTGGCTGCTGATTCTGAAGTGTACGACCCACGTAAATATTTAGGACCAGCTCGCGAAGTCATCAAAGAAACGGTTATCGGCAAAATCCGCGAATTTGGTTCTTCCAATAAAGCTTAATTGAATTTTTTTGGTTTGGAACCGTCCTGTGGTAAGGGACGGTTTCAAAATGTTGTAAGTTGATTGAAGATTAGAGCAAATCGAAATTAAATTGTATTCGGAGGGAAAAATCGTGAAATTTTTTATTGATACTGCCAATCTGGATGAAATTAAAGAAGCGCATGCGCTTGGCTTGCTATCTGGAGTAACAACGAATCCGTCTCTTGTCGCAAAAGAAAAAAATATTTCTTTCCACGATCGTTTAAAGGAAATTACGGGGATTGTCCCGGGTTCTGTCAGTGCCGAAGTCATCGCGCTTGATGCAGAAGGTATGATTAGAGAAGGAAAAGAGCTGGCAGCGATAGCCCCGAATATTACGATTAAAGTCCCGATGACTCCGGATGGATTGAAAGCGGTTCATGCTTTTTCCGAGGAAGGAATTAAGACAAACGTTACGTTGATTTTTAGTGCAAACCAAGCACTTCTTGCCGCTAGAGCCGGTGCTACATATGTATCCCCATTCCTTGGAAGATTGGATGATATCGGTTACAACGGGCTTGAACTGATTTCCACGATCTCTGACATTTTTGCTGTGCACGGGTTGGAAACAGAAATTATCGCTGCATCGATCCGCCATCCAATGCATGTAACCGAAGCGGCTCTCCGCGGTGCCCATATTGCAACGGTTCCATATAAAGTCTTGATGTCGCTTTTTCATCACCCATTAACAGATAAAGGAATTGAAGCATTTTTAAAAGACTGGAATGCTCGAAACAACGCCTAAACACGTCTCGCAACCCCGAAGAAAAGTATTTATTCCATTTTCTTTTAACTTTTTTAAATATCGATACATGAAATGGGAATAATCGTGTAAACTATATAAATAGACAAGTTGTCGGAAATCGCTTTTTTGGCATGGGAAAATATCCCTCTGGCTAGATTGGTCGTTTTATAGAGATTTTCTCATCATGGTTATGCGTAAGGCATAGAAGGGAGCAGAAAATGGAAAAGCTTAAAATCGCCGGGGGTTACCCGCTTAAAGGAACGGTAAGAATCAGCGGTGCGAAAAATAGTGCAGTTGCGCTTATTCCAGCAACAATTTTGGCCGACTCCCCCGTAACGATTGAAGGATTACCGGAAATATCGGATGTTGAA
>JAKACS010000279.1 GCA_021821235.1 Bacillota bacterium | reverse complement strand
GAAAATACATTCCATGGTAAGGAGGTTTTTCAAGCTTTGAAGAACGGAGCTTTCCGCTTGCTACGAAGTCTTTTAATGCTTGTTCCACTTCGGACACTTGAAGATCGAGAAGATTAGCGACTTTAACAGTTGAGATTGTCATGTATTTAGGGCTTTTTGTTGATGACTGAATCATTCCTAGAATATAGTTGTATAGTTTTTCGCGTTCCAACTTGATTCCCTTCTTTCTTTAAAAAATTAACTGTCTGTTTCAAAGAACTATTAATAAAATTCCCATGGCTGTAAATATTATTACAGAACGAATAGGAGGTCCAATATGGCATTTTTAAAACCAGATGAAATTGCAAAGTTAACGACAGAAACCGGGACAAAAAAGGCGAATATGCCAATACCGAGTATCCTTTCCTTAGGTTTTCTTGGCGGTGCATTTATCTCGATTGGCTATCTATTGGACATTCGAGTCACAGCGAGCCTGCCAAAAGATTGGGGAACATTTGGTTCCTTTTTAGGCGCATCCGTTTTCCCGTTAGGGCTCATATTAATCGTTTTGGCCGGGGGGGAACTTCTGACAGGAAATATGATGGCGGTGTCAATGGCCTTTTTCGCCAAAAAAGTATCGTTTGGAAGACTGGTTAACAATTGGATTTGGATTACGGTAACAAATTTCATTGGCGCTCTGTTTGTCGCTTATGTATTTGGTCAATTAGCGGGTTTAACAAGCGATGGACCATTTTTAGCGAAAACGGCGGCATTTGCCCAAGGCAAAGTTTCAGAAGACTTTTGGCCAAGCTTTTTTTCAGCCATCGGCTGTAACTGGCTTGTTGGTTTAGCTTTGTGGCTTTCCTATGGATCGGAAGAAATGAGCAGTAAGATTTTGTCCATTTGGTTTCCGATAATGGGCTTTGTCGCCATCGGCTTTCAGCACGTCGTTGCGAACATGTTTGTCATTCCAGCCGCCATTTTTGCCGGCCAGGCGACGTGGAGCCAATTTATCCAAAATTTTATTCCGGTTTTTTTAGGTAATGCTGTGGGCGGAAGTGTTTTTGTCTCTCTGTTGTATTGGGTTGCGTACAAGCCGTATTTTTTCAAGGAATTGCAGGAGAGCGATTTAACGCATAGAAAAATGCCGGAAAGAAGGAGGAAGCAGCTTTGAAAGAAACAACTTTTTCGGTTGAAATAAATGGAAAAGAATATGAAGCGAAACCAGGGCAAACGATTCTTGAAATAGCTAGGGATCACGAAGTGTTTATTCCTTCTATCTGTTATCATCCAAACCTTGGCACCATTCAGACGTGTGACACCTGTTATGTAAATATTGGCGGTGAAATGGTTCGCTCTTGTGCAACGAAAGCAGAGCCCGGAATGAAAGTTGACAGCCTTTCTGAAGGAGTGAAAGACGCTCAATATGAGGCAATATCGCGGATTTTAAAAAATCATGAACTGTACTGTACCGTTTGTGACAACAATAACGGAAACTGTACCATTCACAATACGGTAGAATTAATGGAAGTGGAACATCAAAAATATCCATTTACAGCAAAACCATATGCCCCGGACAATTCGCATCCTTTTTACCGCTATGAACCGGATCAATGCATTCTATGCGGCAGATGTGTCGAAGCGTGCCAAGATCTGCAGGTAAATGAAACGCTGACGATCGACTGGAGCAGGGAAGTACCCCGTGTGATTTGGGACAATGATGTTCCGATTGACCAATCCTCTTGCGTTTCCTGTGGACATTGTGTAAGCGCATGCCCGTGCAATGCCTTAATGGAAAAATCAATGCTTGGAAAAGCAGGATACTTAACGGGTATACCACCTAAAATTTTAGGACCGATGATTGACTTGACAAAAGAGGTAGAACCGGGATACAGGGAAATTTTTGCAATCTCTGAAGTAGAATCTGCCATGAGAAATTCCCGGATCAAGCGGACGAAAACCGTTTGTACATACTGCGGTGTCGGCTGCAGCTTTGAAGTATGGACAAAAGACAGGGAAATCCTTAAAATCCAAACACATACAGAAGCACCTGTAAATGGAATTTCCACCTGTGTGAAAGGAAAATGGGGCTGGGATTTTGTCAATAGTGAAGAACGCCTGACAAAGCCGCTGATTCGAAAAGGGAAGGAATTTGTTGAAGCAACATGGGAAGAAGCGCTTGATCTTGTCGCGGAAAAACTCGGCGGAATTAAACGCAAATATGGAGCGCAATCGATTGGTTATATTGCCTCTTCCAAATGTTCAAATGAAGAGAATTATCTTTTCCAAAAATTTGCCCGGGCGGTGATGGGAACAAACAATATTGACAACTGTTCGCGTTACTGTCAATCACCAGCAACTGCAGGACTGATGCGAACGGTTGGCTTTGGCGGAGATTCGGGAACGATTCACGATATTATGAAATCGGAACTGATTATTGTTGTTGGTGCCAACCCGGCTGAATCTCATCCTGTTTTAGCAACAAGAATAAAACGGGCACATAAATTGCATGGACAAAAGTTAATTGTTGCTGATATAAGGAAAAATGAACTGGCACAAAGGGCTGATTTCTATCTTCATCCAAAACCAAGCACGGATTTAATTTGGCTTTCCGCCGTTACAAAATATATTTTGGATCAAGGATGGGAAGATAAAAAATTTCTTCAAGCAAAAGTTAACGGTTTTGAAGAATACGCCAAATCTTTGGAAAAATATACGCTTAGCTATGCAGTTGAACATACAGGTTTAACAGAGGAAGAATTGATTAAACTGGCTACGATGATTCACGACGCAAAATCAGCATGTATTTTATGGGCAATGGGCGTCACCCAGCATATGGGGGCCACCGATACAAGTACCGCCATTTCCAATTTATTGTTAATTACTGGAAACTATGGCCGCCCGGGTACTGGTGCATATCCATTACGGGGGCATAACAATGTTCAAGGTGCATGCGATTTTGGGACAATGCCGGCTTGGATGCCAGGATATGAACCCGTTCAAGATCCAGATATTCGCAAGAAGTATGAGCAAGCTTGGGGTGTAAAACTGCCGGAAGAGCCGGGAATGGATAATCATCATATGGTTGAAGGTATGGACAAAGGTAAAATTAAAGCACTTTATCTTTTTGGCGAGGATATGTCGCTTGTTGATGCGAACTCAAATCATGTGGATGCAGGATTTGAACGGTTGGAGTTCTTTGTCGTTCAAGATATTTTCTTTAGTAAAACAGCTCAGTATGCCGATGTTGTTCTCCCGGCGGCACCAAGCCTAGAAAAAGATGGAACATTTACGAACACAGAACGAAGAATTCAACGCTTCCACAAAGTGTTTGAACCGCTTGGCGATGCAAAACCGGATTGGGAAATCATTCAAGAAGTGGCCAATCGATTAGGTGCAAACTGGAACTATCAGCATCCGAGTGAAATCATGGCTGAGGCAGCAAGACTGGCGCAAATGTTTGCCGGTGTGAGTTATGAGCGGCTTGAAGACTGGGAAAGCCAAGTATGGCCGGTTACAAAAGAGGGGAAAAGTACACCACTATTATACACAAACCGGTTTGCGCTACCGGATGGAAAAGCACGGGTGGTTCCGGTGGACTGGACCCCACCTTTTGAAGCCGGAAAAGACTTTGATCTTCATCTCAACAATGGGCGTTTATTGGAACACTTCCATGAAGGCAATATGACGTACCGTTCCGAAGGGTTAACCCATAAAGTACCTCATCCATGGCTTGAAGTGTCACTGGAACTAGCAAAAGAGCGGAGTCTCGAGGATGGCGCTTTGGTGGGTTTAACCTCTCCATATGGCCATGTGGAAGTACGGGTCATTGTCACTGACAGGGTAAAAGGAAATGAACTGTATTTAACAATGAATACAAGAGAAGACATGGAAGCGGTGAATCGATTAACAAGCAGCTACCATGATATTGTCACCCATACCCCTGCGTATAAGGAAACAGGTGTCAAGATGGAAGTTATCGAGACGAAGGGTGAGCCGCCATTGCCAAAGCACAACCACCGGTTTGGCAACCGTGTGCCGCAATTAAGTGTAAAGGTTGAAGAAAAATGGAACCGGTCGGATTTCACACCAATACCTGAATTATTTGATGCCAGGGGGGATGAACATGGCGAAAGCCACAACCTTCATTAGAAAGCTAAATGAGAACAAAGCAGAAGAGAACAACCAAGCCATTTCTGAAATGATGGAAGAACTGGCAAACAATCGTCAAGCAATTTTGGAAGGAATCCATATATTAAAAGGGCTGCACGAAATGGGAGCGCTTCAGGCGCTTCAGGCAGTATTAGAGCAAAGAACGGCAATAGGCGAGATTGCGATCCAGCAAGTCAATCAGCCAAAAATGCATAATGTCATTAAGAATGCAATGACCGCATTTGGATTTTTAAGTTCTCTTGATCCCCAAAAAATGAGTAACTTGTTAGACGGAGTCAGCCACGGATTTGAACGGATTCCGGAAACAAATGAAAGACAGAGCCTTTGGGCTCTGCAAAAGCGTTTTTGGACACAAGAAATCCGTGCTTCCTTAACCGTTGTTGTCAATTTTCTAGATGGAATGGGAGAAGCATTAATGCGAAGAGGAAAAGAGAGATAGGAAAGGAAGAGCGCAATGGAAACCGAAGTTTTCAATGTGAAAAACATGAACAGTCAAGAGGACGCTGATAAAATCCTGGCTGCCATTGAACACGTCTGGGGATTATCAAAGGCAGAAGTCAGCCTGCTGAAAAAAGAAGCAACTGTCACGTTTGACGAACGGATGGCCTCCTCTCAAGATTTTATTCAAGCAATTGTGGAGACTGGCTTTGATCTAAATTAGTAAAATGAGGTGGTTGGTATGAAGATTTGCGAGGTTTGTGGAGCAAAAGAAGAAGTGGAAACAAACGAAGAAGAAGAGACCTATTCATCTGTTATTTTGCATGTATGCGAAAGCTGCCGTGAAGATCGAAAATTATCGCATTTTGAAGACTTTCTCTTTTAAAAAGCAGACTCCTATGATTTACCTATCAATTAGGTAGCAAGTGCTAGAATTTATATAGCACTTGCTATTTTTAATGCGTGCATTTTATATGACATTTTTTCCGATAAATATGTTATAGTAATAATAATTGAGCAAAAATCCGCTCCGGCGGTAGAGGTTCTAGCTACCCTCTTTAAAAAACTAAGGAAAACAGCCTGCTTTCTTAGTAGTGCTGTTTTTCTAATTAAAGGAGATTGACGAATGAAAAACGAAAAAGCAATTGTTGTTTTTAGTGGCGGACAGGACAGTACAACGTGTTTGTTCTGGGCACTTAAACAGTTTGATGAAGTGGAAGCCGTTACGTTTGATTATAACCAACGTCATCGTTTGGAAATTGAATGTGCGAAAAATATTGCTAATGAGCTGGGCG